>JBJTSM010000743.1:0-2239 GCA_046076685.1 Planctomycetia bacterium
GGTGCCGCCGCTGGAGCAACGTTGCCCGGGACTGCCCCGGACCGCCTGCGAGGCGGTGCACCGGGCGCTCGCGAAGGAGCCGGAGGAGCGATTCGCCAGTTGCGGGGAGTTCGCCGCCGCGGTGCTGGCCGGGCTCGCGCCGCTTGGGCCCGAGGCCGACACGGTGCGGCTGCTCTGCCCCAGCTGCAAAAACATTCTCAAGCTGCCACGGGCGGCGGCCGGGAAGTCGGGCCGCTGTCCGAGGTGCCGGTCGGCGATCGATGTCGCCACCGATCTGGAAAGCCTCTGGCTCGAGAGCGAGGAGCGGGGTGGCGGCCCGGCGGCCCAGGCGGGTTCGATGCCCGGTGCGAACGGTGAACAGGCCGGAAAAACCGCCACGAACGGCTCACCAGAGCTGCCTCCCGAGCCCGCGGCGAGCCGCCGGGATCTGGCAGCGGCCGCAGCGGCCTTGGCCTTTATCGGCATGGCCTTCGGGCTGGCCATCGGACTCGCCATCCCGCGCCAGCCGCGGTACATCGGCACTGGTGGAGGGACTCTTTCGAGATCCTTCGAAACCCGGATGGCACCGGCCGAGGCCGCCGATACAAGTCCGCCAGGAACCGGCGAGCTGCCTGCCGAAGCGGTCCGGATGCTGGCCGACGGGAGTTCAAACGACCTGCAGCTCGGCAGCCTCGAGTCACTCAGCGTGCCGGCGGCGAAGACCCTCGCCACCTACCGTGGCTACCAGCTGTTGCTCGACGGCCTCGAGACCCTCTCCGCCGAAGCGGCGACGGCGCTTGCCGACTATCGGGGCAGCCTGAGCCTCAAGGGCTTGAAGCAGTTGTCACCCGAGGCCGAGGCGACGCTCGCCAAGCGCGGGGGCCAACTCATGCTCGACGGCCTCACGTCACTCCAGTCGGTGGACCTCGCCGCCACGCTCGGCAAGAGCCCGAACTCCTATCGGCTCAATTTTCCGAACCTCGCCGAGATCACGCCCGAAGCGGCCCGGGCGCTCGTGACGCAGCGTCCCTACGGCTCCTCGTATCGAGCGATCTCGGTCGGCAGCCTGCGGCAGCCCTCGGCCGCGGTCCTGTCGGCCCTGGCCAAGGGAGACGTCGAACTTCCCGGCATCCGCACGCTCGACGAGGCCGGGGCCGCGGCGTTGGCGGAGGACGACGCCGACTCGCGGCTCTCCCTCCCGTCGCTCGAGGAGCTTTCGCCCGCCGCCGCGGCGGAGCTGGCGAAGCGGCATGGCTTTTTGAGGCTCGGTGTAAAGACGCTCTCGGCGGAGGCGGCGGTAACACTGGCGGCATGCAAAGGTCGGATCCAATTACCGTTCCTGACCAGCTGCCCGCCCGCGGGCCTCGAAGCCCTCAAGGCCATGCGGGGGTTGCTCGTCGTCCCGCCCGCGCTGCATACGTCGGTCGAACGGTTTCTCTGGTGCCTGACGGGGCAGGCCAAGGCCGTGGTGCTCACGCTCCTCGTGGCCGTCATCGGGCTCCTGGCGGCCGGCTTCGTGCTGGTCCGCATGCTTGCCAGGGAGCGGTCGGTGTCGGTCGCGTCGCTCAATGGCCCGAAGATGAAGACGGCTCTGATACCGCCGATCATCGCCATCAGCATCCTCGTGGGAATGAGCACGTTTCTCGGGCTCAAGATCCTGCCGCAACACTTCAAGTATTGGGATGACCTCGGCGAGGTTTTTCCCGTCGGGATCTACCGCGGCCTCGATCTCATGTTCCGCGTGCTCGTGGCTACCGCGATCGGGAACGTGGCCTACGCCTTGTTTGTCAGACGCCGCCTGAAAAAATCTCTGCAGCCAGCCTGGTCGATGCGGCGGCATGTCGGCACCGCTGAACGTGCCTTCACGACCGTGCTGTGCGCCGCCTGGCTCATCTGCATCGGCTTCGCCACGGCGAACTGCCTCGGCTTTTTCGATCCACCATTTTATTCCAGGCGGCAGTTCAGGCTGTTCGTGCCGTGGTGGATTGACACCGTGCTCCATGGTGGAATCCTGGTCGTCCCTTTGGCAGGCTTGACGCCGTTGGTGTGGGCGGCGGCCCGACGGGCCTTACGACCGGATCTCGCCGAGTGCCAGGTGTATCCCGAGGGCATCGTGAGTGACGCCGGCGAGTTTTTCGCATGGGACAGACTGTATGCCTATGCATGGAAGCCCGACCACCTGGAGTTGAAGATAGCCCGCGACAAGAAGACGCGGGCGGCGCTCGACAAGAATCCCAACGTGTTCATGATCGGCGGCAAG
>JBJTSM010000744.1:0-2741 GCA_046076685.1 Planctomycetia bacterium
CCGCGGCCTGCTCGACGAGACGCTCGTCGTGTGGGGGGGCGAGTTTGGCCGCACGGTCTACTCCCAGGGCACGCTCACGAAGGACAACTACGGCCGCGACCACCATCCACGGAACTTCTGCATGTGGATGGCCGGCGGCGGCGCGAAGGGGGGCTTCTCATACGGCGAAACCGACGACTTCAGCTACAACGTCGTCGAGAACCCCGTCCATGTAAACGACTTCAACGCCACGATCCTCCATCTCGTGGGGATCGACCACGAGCGGTTCACATTCAAGTTTCAGGGCCTCGATCAGCGACTCACGGGCGTCGAGCCGCAGCGGGTCGTGAAGGAGATCATCGCGTGAAGCTCTCCGTCCATGCCGATAGGGCCGCGCTCGGGCGAAAGGTGGCCGCGGACGCCGCCGAGGCGATCCGCGACGCCATCCTCGAGCGCGGGCAGATCACGCTCGTCGTGGCGACGGGGTCGTCGCAGTTCGAGGTGCTCGCCGCACTCGTGGCCCAGCCGTCGATCCCGTGGGAGCGGGTGACCGTCTTCCACCTCGATGAATATGTCGGCCTGTCGTCCGATCACCCGGCGAGCTTCCGCCGCTACCTCCGCGAGCGGTTCGTCGAACGGCTGCCCACCCGGCCGGCCGCCTTCCACGAACTCGATGGCGAGTCGGAGCCGCATGCCGAGTGCCGCAGGCTCGCCGCCCTCGTGCCCGCCGCGCCGTTCGATGTGGCCCTCGTCGGCATCGGTGAAAACGGCCACCTCGCCTTCAACGATCCCCCCGCCGATTTCGAGACGACCGATCCATATAGAGTCGTCGCGCTCGACGAGCCCTGCCGCCGGCAGCAGGTGGGCGAGGGCTGGTTTGCGACGCTTGCCGACGTGCCGACCCACGCGATCTCGATGTCGGTACACCGCATCCTCGCGAGCCGCACGATCTTCTGCTCGGTGCCCGATCGACGAAAAGCCGAGGCCGTGCGGGCCGCCGTCGAGGGGTGCGTGACGCCAGACGTTCCCGCGTCGATCCTCCAGCGGCACGCCGACTGCCGCCTGCATGTCGATCGCGAGGCGGCGTCGCTCCTGCACTCACCCCGCTCGATGGCGGTCACTGCCCGTGCTTGACCTGCAGCTCAACGGCTACAAAGGCGTCGACTTCAATGCCGACGACCTCTCGCTCGACGCCATGCGCCGGGCCTGCGCCGCCGTGCGGGCCGATGGCGGCGGCCGGATGCTCGCGACGATCATCACCGACCGGCTCGACGCGATGGCGGCACGGATCGCCAGGCTCGCAGCGATGCATGCGGCCGATGCCGAGATCCGAGCCGTGATGGCCGGCATTCATGTCGAGGGCCCCTTCATCAACGCGAGCGCCGGCTTTGTCGGGGCCCACCCGGCCGCGCATGTGATGCCCGCGAGCCCCGCGGCGGCACGCCGGCTGCTCGATGCCGGCGGCGGACTCGTGCGGCTTCTCACGCTGGCCCCGGAATGTGACGAGGGTCTGGTGACGACGCGGTTTCTCGCGAAGGAAGGGGTCTGCGTGTCGGCCGGCCATTGCGATGCCAGCCGCGAGCAGCTCGCGCGGGCGGTCGATGCCGGCCTGGCTGCGTTTACGCATCTGGGCAACGGCTGCCCGCTCTCGCTCCATCGTCACGACAACATCATCGCCCGCGTGCTCGCCCTCGACGGGCTTCGGTTCGTGATGGTGATTACCGACGGCGTGCACGTTCCCCCGTGGGTGCTCGCCTCGTGGATCAAGCAGATCGGCATCGAGCGCACGGTGGCCGTCACCGACGGCACCGCCGCGGCCGGCATGACTCCCGGCCGCTACACGCTCGGTGGCCGCGAGGTGATCGTCGCCGCCGACGGCGCGGCCTGGTCGCCCGACCGTTCCCATCTCGTCGGCTCGACCGCCACTCCCGCTGACATCCGGCGCATCCTCGGTGACAGGCTTTCGCTTTCGGAAGCAGACATCGACCGGCTCACCCTGCTCAATCCCGCCCGCATGATCGGAGCATCGCCATGACACGCATGAAGACCACGACGCCCACGCGGCACGGCCTCTCGCGCCGCACGTTTCTCGCTCACGCCGGCGCCCTTTCGGCCGCGGCGGCCACGGGCCGGCAGGCCGTGGCCGCCAACGACACGATTCAGGCTGCAGTGCTCGGCTGCGGAATCCGTGGCGAGGTGCACGTCGATCACCTCGCCGACCGGCACGGGTGCCGTGTCCGGTGGGTCTGCGATCCCGACCGCAGCCGCGCCGAAAAACTCGCCGACCGCGTCGAGAAGCGGCAGGGCACGCGGCCCGAGATCGCGATCGACCTGCGCAAGGTCTTCGACGACAAGTCGCTCGACGTGGTCGCCGTGGCCACGCCCAACCACTGGCATGCGCTCGCCGCCATCTGGGCGATGCAGGCCGGCAAGGATGTCTACGTCGAGAAGCCGGTCAGCCACTCGATCGAGGAAGGGCGGCGGATGGTGCAGATCGCCCGTCGCCATAAGCGGATCTGCCAGGTGGGCACGCAGGCCCGCTCGCTCGCCTGCCTGCACGAAGCGAAGAAGTTTCTGGCGGACGGCGGCATCGGCCCGGTGAAACTCGCCCGTGCGGTCTACCAGGGCCATCGCAAGCCGATCGGCGGGCCCGGATCGTTTCCGCCGCCCGAGGGCGTCGACTACGACCTCTTCTGCGGCCCCGCGCCGCTCGCGGCCCTCACGCGGCCGCACTTCCATTACGACTGGCACTGGTTCTGGTC
>JBJTSM010000745.1:0-6376 GCA_046076685.1 Planctomycetia bacterium
GAGCCGCGAACGACGCCACGCGGCTGCGTGACTCCTCGAGCACCCGGGCGGCGGCGTGCAGCAGCGCAAGCTGATCGCGAAGCAGCTGTTTCAATTGTTCGACCACAGCGTTACTCCCTGAAGCCGTGCCACGGCGGGGAACCCGCCCGGGCTGCGGCCGTCATCCACGACCAGATCGACGTGCTGTGCACCGATCTCATCTTCGAGGGCGATCCGCAGCCGCTGCGTCAGGCGGTGGTGGTCGGCGGCCTGTCGTGGATCGATTTCGACCAAAAGGTCGATGTCGCCCCCGCGACGAACAGGGTCGGTCCGCGAGCCGAAGAGCATGATCCTGCGCCAGGCCGTTCCGGTCTCTTCGCAGGCTCTCGCCACCGCGCGCCGGATGCCGTCGCGCTCGGCCGGGGTAAGTCGCAGGTTCGAGGCAACCGAATCGATCGACATCTCGTCGTCCAACAGTTCCATGAGAGGGCGGGGGTGTTCGACCCGCTCGAATCATATCACGCCGAGGTACACGACCTCACGCTGGTCACACGAAGCCTCCGCGATGTCACGAAGACAGGGACACGTTCGCTCGATCCATTCACGGGCCGATCACGTGCCCGATGCACACGGCGAGAGCGGTCTCACCCGCGGCCGGTGAGCCATGTCGCTCTTATTCAGCCGGGCCGATATGGCGGGAAATCGGTGTAGCCGACGCCGCCCTGCGGACTGTACCAGTCCGACATGTCGGCCGGCTGGGCGAGCGGCCAGCCGTTGGCGAACCGCTCCACGAGGTCGGGGTTGCTGATGTAGGGGCGGCCAAAGGCGATCAGATCGGCCCGACCTTCGGCGATGGCAGCCTCGGCCGTCTCCCGGGTGTAGCCGCAGTTGCCGATCAGCGGCCCCCGGAACACGCCGCGAAACTCCCCAAGCGTCATCGGCTCGCCGAGCTCGTGGAATCCGAAGCCCAGCCCGTCGACGACATGGAGGTAGGCGAGGCCGAACGGATCGACCGCCCGCGCGGCCGCCGTGAACTGCTCGCGGAAGTCGGGCGAGCCCATGTCGTTGAAGCCGCCGTTTGGCGAGATCCGCACGCCGACTCGGTTAGAGGGCCAGGCATCGCAGACTGCCTCGACGACGTCGCGGAGCAATCGGCAGCGGTTCACGACGCTCCCGCCGTAGGCGTCGGTGCGATGGTTTGTCTTCGACTGCAGAAACTGGTCGATCAGGTAGCCGTTGGCACCATGGATCTCGACGCCGTCGAAGCCGGCTTCCCTCGCGCGTACGGCCGCCCGGCGGTAGTCCTCGACGACCCTCGGGATCTCGGCCGTTTCCAGCGGCCGGGGCGTCTCGCGCGGCTTCTTGCCGACGGGCGTGGCGATGTCGTCACCCTTGATCGGGATCGCCGAGGCCGACACCGGAAGGCTGCCGCCATGAAACTCGCTGTGCGACGCGCGGCCCATGTGCCAGAGCTGGAGGAAGATCCTGCCCCCCCTGTCGTGGACCGCCCGGGTGGTGAGCTTCCAGCCTTCGAGCATCGAGTCGGTGTAGATTCCCGGCGACTCGAGCCAGCCGTTGGCCTCCTCCGAGATCGTCGTCGCTTCGGAGACGATCAGGCCCGCCGAGGAACGCTGGGCGTAGTATTCGGCCATGACGGCGTTTGGAATCCGGTCCCGGCCGGCACGCGACCGGGTGAGCGGGGCCATCACGACGCGGTTGGGGAGCGGGAGGCCGCGAAGATCGAAGGGGGTCAGCAGTGGCGACGTACGCATACGCCCGACGATACTTCACCACGACCGTTTTCGACTACACGATCACGGCTGGAATTGATCGGCCCCATGGCGACGTTGAGTACCTGCGGGGCCGGTGGAAAGCAGATTGACAGCCGACATGCCCCCGATGCCGCTTCGCCCTGCCGCTTGACAAGAAGTGTACGCACGTATACTCTGTCGCCATTCATAACCACCGGCGCGGTACACTGCCCGCATGGCCACCAACCCACGCGAAGCACTTCCGCCGTCGCCGGGGCCGAGCGTCGTAAGGTTCGG
Organism: Planctomycetia bacterium; assembly: GCA_046076685.1. Taxonomy (GTDB): domain Bacteria; phylum Planctomycetota; class Planctomycetia; order Pirellulales; family UBA1268; genus CAMCQY01. The sequence goes on from JBJTSM010000745.1 coordinate 2,028, forward strand.
CTTCGACGTGCTCGACCGCGTGGAGCAGGCCGTGGCGATGGTCAAGGAACGACTGAAGCGGGCGGTCGCCGCACTCGACGCGGCCGGCATCCCCCACGCCGTGGTGGGCGGGCATGCCGTCGCGGCCTGGGTGTCGCGGATCGACCCCGCGGCCGTGCGGACGACCGTCGATGTCGATATCCTGATCGCGCGTGCCGATCTCGAGCGGGCCCGGGCGGCCCTCGAGGCCGTCGGGTTCGTCCACTCCTTCACGTTTGGCATCCACATCTTCGTGGATGGCCCGACAGGAAAGGCCCGCGAGGCGGTCCACATCCTCTTCGCGGGTGAGACGGTCAAGCCGAACGACCCCGTGCCCGCCCCCGACCTCTCGGCGACCGACACCCACGAAGGTTACCAGATCGTCGATCTCGACCGGCTGATCACGATGAAGCTGACGGCGTTCCGCGACAAAGACCGAACCCATCTTCGCGACATGATCGACGTGGGCCTGATCGACGCCTCGACGGTGGCCCGCCTGCCCCCCGTGTTGCAGCCGCGGCTCGCCCAACTCCTGGCCAACCCGGACGGCTGATGGCTCGCGGGCCATGCCGGCAGCCGCGGAAAACCGACCTTGGAGCCCGCCGCCCGGGTCGGTACCGTATCGACCGTCCCACGAGGCCTGTTTCTCCGCCCCGAACACGCGCACGATGTCGCAACTCTCCCACGCCGTCAGGGAAGTCGCCGGCCGGATCCACAACCGGATCGTGACCGCGCGACGTCCCGATAGGATTCTCGTCATCCACATCGCGAAGACGGCCGGAACGTCGCTGCGGCGGATGCTCGAGGACGAATACGGCTCGCGGCAGGTCTATCCCGGAGATTTCTATCTCCGCAAGACTCGCGACGGCCTCTATCCGCTCGGTAGCGAGATGCTCCGCGACTACGCCAAGGCGCCACCCCACAACGTGCTCGTGGGCCACTTCACGGCGGCCATGGCCGACCTGCTGCCGACGCCCTACCAGGCCGTCACGTTTCTCCGCGACCCGATCCAGCGATCGCTCTCCCTGCTCGGCCACAAGGCGCGGACGGAAGGCCTGCAGGTCTCCCGGCTGGTCGAGGATCCGGATTTTCTGGCGGCCCACATCGCCGACCACCAGACGCGAATCCTCGGCGCCGACGGCGTCTGCGACCCGCACCAGGTGAAGACCGTTGACGACGACGTGCTTGAGCGGGCGATCGGCCGCGTGCAGTCGCTCGCCTTCGTGGGGATCACCGAGCGGTTCGCGGAGTCGTGCCGCATCTTCGACGCCCGCTTCCGCACCCGGATCGCGGAATCGATCCGCCGCGAGGCCGTGCTGCGGCCTGAAGGGGGCGAACTGGCGGAGCACATCCCGCGGATCGAACCGCTCGTGCGGCGGGATCGGATTCTCTACGATAGGGCCGTCGCCCGCCTGACCGCCGACCTCGCAGCCGTGACCGCCGGCGGCGCGTGACCCGGCGGCCTATGGCGCCGCTTTCGTCACGCTGGCGGGCGGCCTGCCATCAGGGCCCCTCGAGAGAAGGCCTCGGAGAGACCCGCCATGCGACATATCGATCTGTCCGCCCACGGCATCACCGTCAAGGACGTCCGCCGCAACCTGCCGCCGGCCGAGCTCTACGCCGAAGCCCTCCGCGGCGAGCCCGACTGCGCGCTTTCCGACTCGGGCGCGCTGATCGCCTACTCCGGCGCGAAGACCGGCCGTTCGCCGCGGGACAAGCGGGTGGTCCGCAATCCTGCCTCGGAGCACGACGTCTGGTGGGGCGGCGTCAACGTGCCGATCGACGACGAGACCTTCCAGATCAACCTCGAGCGGGCGAAGGACTACCTCAACACCCGCGACGTGCTCTACTGCGTCGACGCCTTCGCCGGCTGGGATCCGCAGCACCGGCTGAAGGTCCGCGTGGTCTGCTCGCGGCCGTATCACGCGCTCTTCATGCACACGATGCTCATCCGGCCCACCCGGGCCGAACTCGCCGACTACGGCGAGCCAGACGCCGTCATCTTCAACGCCGGCCGGTTCCCCGCCAACCGCCACACCCACGGCATGACGAGCAAGACGAGCATCGACCTGTCGCTCGAATCGAAGGAGATGGTGATCCTCGGCACCGAATATGCCGGCGAGATGAAGAAGGGCGTGTTCACGCTCCTCAACTACTTCGCGCCCAAGCGGAACATCCTCTCGATGCACTGCTCGGCCACGGCCGACCGCGAGACGGGAGCCTCGGCGCTGATGTTCGGCCTCTCCGGCACCGGCAAGACCACCCTCTCCGCCGACCCGAAGCGGCTGCTCGTGGGCGACGACGAGCATTGCTGGAGCGACTCCGGCATCTTCAACATCGAGGGGGGCTGCTACGCGAAGGCGATCGATCTCGCCCCCGAGACCGAGCCCGACATCTTCCAGGCGCTGCGGTTCGGCGCGGTGCTCGAGAACGTGGTCTACGACGAGGACTCCCACCACGTCGACTTCCACGACACGAGCATCACGCAGAACACCCGCGGTGCCTACCCGATCGAGTTCATCCGCAACGCGAAGATCCCCTGCGTGGCGGGCCATCCCACCGACGTGATCTTCCTGGCCTGCGACGCCTTCGGCGTGCTGCCGCCGGTGAGCCGCCTCACCCCCGCGCAGGCGATGTATCACTTCATCAGCGGCTACACCGCGAAGGTGGCGGGCACCGAGATGGGGGTGACCGAGCCGCAGGCGACCTTCTCCCCCTGTTTCGGCGGGCCGTTCCTCGTCTGGCATCCGATGAAGTATGCCGGGCTGCTCGCGGAGAAGATCGAACGGCACCGGGTGAACGTGTGGCTCGTGAACACCGGCTGGAGCGGCGGGGCCTATGGGCTCGGCACCCGCATGAAGCTGCCGCTCACCCGGGCGATCGTCGACGCGATCCACGCGGGCCGGCTCCGCGAAGCGCCGTCGGCGGCCGATCCGGTGTTCGGCGTCGCCGCGATCACGCGCTGCCCCGGCGTGCCGCCGGAGGTGCTCGTGCCCCGCGCGGCCTGGCGCGACACGGCCGCCTACGAAGCGACCGCCCGGAAACTCGCCGGGCTCTTCGCCGACAACTTCCGGCAGCATGCCGGGGCCGTGGCGCCGGAAGTCGCCGCCGCCGGCCCGCGGACGGACGGTTGACGTGAGCACCTCTCTCCCACACCACGGCATGGCGACTCCCCACACACCTCTGGCGATCAGCATGGGGGAGCCCGCGGGCATCGGGCCCGATCTGGTCGCCGTCGCGGCGGCCCGGCGCGAATCGCTCGGGCTGCCCGCCTTCGTGGCCTACGGCTGCCCCGACCTCTTCGCGGCCCGGGCCCGGCGGCTGGGCCTCGCGTTGGAGGTGCTCGTCTGCTCACCCGAGACGGCCGCCGCCGCGAAGCCGGGCCAGCTGCCCGTCGTGCCCACGGGCGGCCCGGTTGCCGATCGGCCCGGCGTGCAACGGCCCGAGACGGCCGCCGTGGTGATCGAGGCGATCCGCCGGGCGGTGGCCGACACGCTGGCCGGCCGGACGGCGGCGGTGGTTACCGCGCCGATCCAGAAGTCCGCGCTCTATGCCGCGGGCTTTGAGTTCCCGGGCCACACCGAATTCCTGGCCGCGCTCTCGGCCCGCGCGGGCGTCGCGCCGCGGCCGGTGATGATGCTCGCCGACGGCGACCTGCGGGTGGTGCCCGCCACGGTGCACGTGCCGCTCCGCGCGGTGCCCGACCTGCTCACCACAAACCTGCTCGTCGAGACGGGCCGCATCGTGGCCGCCGACCTCGCCCGCCGGTTTGGCATCGCCACACCGCGGCTCGGCTTCGCGGGGCTCAACCCGCATGCGGGCGAAGGGGGCACGATCGGCAGCGAGGAGACGGAGATCATCGCGCCGGCCGTGCAGCGGCTCGTGGCCGAGGGGATCGCCGCCGCGGGCCCGTTCCCGGCCGACACGCTCTTTCATCCGCCGACCTGGCGGAATTTCGACGCGACGATCGCCATGTATCACGACCAGGGGCTGATCCCGATCAAGACGCTGGCCTTCGACCGCGCGGTGAACGTGACGCTCGGCCTGCCCTTCATCCGCACGTCGCCCGACCACGGCACCGCGCTCGACCTCGCGGGCACGGGCCGGGCGCGGCCCGACAGTTTCTTCGCCGCGCTGCGGCTGGCCGCCCGTCTCGCCATGAAATCGTGAAACTGCCCCGCGAAAAAGTGAATCACAACCGGCGGTCGCTTCACTTTTGACACGCGCGTTCCGCCCAGCTCCCATGCAAGCCCGAAGCGCAAGCGAGGGCCGACTGAGGACAGGCATTCGCCCGTCCATGGCAGGCAATAACGCGCGTTTCTCCCGGTTGC
>JBJTSM010000746.1:0-11670 GCA_046076685.1 Planctomycetia bacterium
GCGGACGCCGGCACGGAACCCCGTCGTCAGCTCTCCCTGCACATGCACGCCGCCGTGCGCGCAGCACGTCCGGCCGGGCACGGTCGGCACGCCGCCGACGAGATCCTCGACTTTGCCCGGGCGCTCGACCGCGCGGCCGACACCCCCTGGTCGCACCGGTTCCCCTGGGATGCGGAGGGCCGGGGATCCGAGATTCGACTCGCCTCCCGCGTCGCCGCGGCCGGCGGGCTCTCGCGAAGGGAGGCCGCATGATCGTCTCCGCCCGCATCATGCGCGAGCCCGTCGCGATCACGGGCGTGGGTGCGGTCTCGCCGCTCGGTCACGGCTTCGATGCGATCGCCGACAGCCTGCTGGCGGGCCGGTCGGGAGTGAAATCGATCGATCCGGGCGCGTTTGCGCGGGAGAGCCACCAGTTCGCGGCGGCGGTGGAGTCGATCCCCGCGCCGCCGGCCGGCCTCTGCGGGTGCGATGCAGCGGAGTTTGCGGCGCTTGCGCGGCTCGAGCAGATGGTGCTCAGTCCGGCGGCCCATGCGGTCGCCGACGCCGGGCTCGGCCCGCAGCGCGACCGGCTCCGCATCGGCCTCGTGCTGGGGATCGGGGCCGAGCACCTCAAGATGTGGGAGCTCGACTTTCTCTCCGGCGGCAGGCAGGTGTTCGAGCCGCCGTGCAGCGACACGCTCGTACACCGCGTGGCCTCGCGTCTCGAGCTCCGCGGCCCCGCCGTGACGGTGGCGGCCGCCTGTGCGTCGAGCGGCTATGCGATGGCGCTCGGCCGCGGCTGGGTGCAGGCGGGCTGGGTCGATGCCTGCGTCGTGGGCGGCTGCGACGTGCTCAGCCCGACGGCGCTGGCCGCCTTCTACAACCTCCGCGCCCTGTCGCGGCGCAGCGACGATCCCGCCCGGGCCTCGCGGCCGTTCGACCGCGACCGCGACGGCTTCGTGATGGGCGAGGGGGGGGCGTGCTTCGTGCTCGAACCATTGTCGGCCGCCCGGTCCCGCGGTGCGCGGGTGTATGGCGAACTGGCGGGCGTGGGCATGTCGAGCGATGCGGCCCACATGGTGACTCCGTGCAGCGATCCCGCACAGGCCGCCCGCGCGATCGGGCAGGCCCTGGCCGATGCGCACGTGACCGCGGAGTCGATCGACTATGTCAACGCCCATGCCGCCGGCACGCCGGTGGGCGACGCGGCCGAGGCCGGGGCGATCCAAAGGGCGCTCGGTGCCGCGGTCGACCGCGTGCCGGTGAGCTCCACAAAGAGCATGTCGGGCCACCTGATCAGCGGCGCGGCGGCCTTCGAGGCGGTCGCCTGCCTGGCCGCGATCGCGCGGCAGGCGGTGCCCCCGACGCTGAATCTCGACAGCCCCGATCCGCAGTGCCAGCTCGACCACGTGCCGCACGTCGCCCGCGAGCGGGCCGTGCGGGTGACGGCGAGCAACTCGTTCGGCTTCGGCGGGGCAAACCTCTGCCTCGTGATCCGCGCGGCGGCCTGACCACGAGAATGCCCAGCACCACACCGCACACGTCCTTTCGAGTCGATCCGTTTTCCCCAGTCCTCTTTCAGCCCGATCCGCAGGAGTATCCGCGATGACAGCCCCCACCGTTCCGAGCCAGGCCAGCCTCTCGACCGCCGCCCGCCACGCCCCGCCGCTGACGGTCGCCGCGATCGACGCCATGCTCGAATACCTGGTGGCGCACTGGCACAAGGTGGAGCCCGCGCATCAGGAGGAGGGGCTGGGCGGCCGGATCTGCGATCTGCATCGGTTCAACTTCCTGCTCTGGCACGAGGAGGACATCGCGCGTTCGCCGGAGGTGACCGACGCCCGGATCGCGCAGGTGAAGCGGGCGATCGACAAGTACAACCAGGCCCGCAACGACGCGATCGAGAAGGTGGACGACTGGCTGATCGAGGAGCTGGCCCGCCGCGGGATCGTGGCGGCGCCGACGGCCCCGGCGGCCACGGAGACTCCCGGTGCCGCGATCGACCGGCTCTCGATCCTCGAACTGCGGCGCTTCCACATGAAGGAGCAGATCGACCGGACCGACGCCACGGCCGAGCATCGTGAGAAGGCGGCCGCGCGGATGGCGGTGCTCGACATGCAGCGGGCGCACCTGACTGAGGCGCTCGGGCGGCTCGTCGCGGAGATCTTCGCGGGCCAGCGGCCGCTGCGGGTGTTCCGGCAGATGAAGATGTACAACGACCCGACGATGAATCCCTACCTCTACAAGACCGGCACGGCGAATCAGGCGGGCTCGGCGGCGACGCGGACGGCGGCGTGAAGCATTTCCGCGCAGCCGGCGGCCTCGCGTCAGCGTCGGGCTAGATCTCCGCCGCGAGTTCGGGGTGGAGCTGCCGGCCGTTGGTCTCCTCCTTCACCTCGGTGAGGGTGGCCTCGGTGAGGAGCAGCGTGCCGGCCACGCTGACGGCGTTTTCCAGCGCGATCCGCACGACCTTGGCGGGATCGACGATGCCGGCCTCGACCAGATCGCAGTAGACGCCGCGGGCGGCGTCGAAGCCGTGGTTGCCCGTGCCGCGGCGGAGTTCGGCCACCACCACGCCACCGTCGGCCGACGAGTTTTCGGCGATGGTGCGGGCGGGGATTTCGAGGGCGTGGCGGAGGATGCGAACGCCCGTGCGTTCGTCGCCATCGCACTCGAGCTCCTCGCGTTCGACCGCGGGGATCGCCTTGAGCAGCGAAAAGCCGCCGCCGGGGACGATGCCTTCGGCGATGGCCGCGCGGGTGGCGCTGATGGCGTCGCTCAAGGCCTCCTTGCGGCTCTTGAGCTCGGCCTCGGTGGGCGCGCCCACGCGGATGATGGCCACGCCGCCGGAGAGTTTGGCGAGCCGTTCCTCGAGCTTCTCGCGGTCGTAGTCGCTCGTGGCCGCCTTGGCCTGGAGGCGGATCTCGTCGCAGCGGGCGAGGATGGCCTTCTTCTCCCCCTTGCCGCCGATGATGGTGGTGGAGTCGCGATCGACGACCACGCGGGCGGCGGACCCGAGGTCGGCCACCTTGATGCCGCCGAGGGTGATGCCGAGGTCGGCCGAGAAGAAAGTGCCGCCGGTGAGGATGGCGATGTCCTGCATGAGTTCCTTGCGGCGGTCGCCGTAGCCGGGGGCCTTGACGGCGACGCAGTCGAGGATGCCGCGCAGCCGGTTGACGACGAGCGTGGCGAGCGGCTCGGCCTCGACCGAGTCGGCGATCACGACGAGCGGGCGGCGGGCCTGCACGACGGCCTCGAGAAACGGCAGAAATTCCTTGAGGCTCGTGATCCTCGGCTCGTGGAGCAGGATGAGGGGATTTTCGAGCGCCGCCAGTTGGCGTTCGGTGTCGGTGATGAAGTAGGGGGAGAGGAGGCCGTGGTCGAACTGCATGCCGTCGACGACCTCGATGGCGGTTTCGGTGCCCTTGGCCTCCTCGACGGTGACGACGCCTTCGCTGCCGACGCGGTCCATGGCCGCGGCGACGAACCCGCCCAGCAGGCTGTCGTTGTGGGCGGAGATCGTGGCGACCTGCTCCTTTTCGCGGCGGGTGGCGACGGGCTTGGCGAGGCTCTTGATCTCGGCGAGGGCCACGTTCAGGCCGCGTTCGAGGCCGTGGCGGAGGTCGATGGCGCTGGCGCCGGCGGCGAGGTTGCGGAGGCCGTCGGCGTAGATGGCGTGGGCGAGGAGCGTGGCGGTGGTGGTGCCGTCGCCGACGACGTCGGCGGTGCGTTCGGCCGCTTCGCGGAGCATGTGGGCGCCGAGGTTTTCCTCGGGGTCTTCGAGTTCGATTTCCTTGACGATGGTGACGCCGTCGTTGCAGACGAGGGGCGGGGCCCATTTCTTTTCGATGAGCACGCACTTGCTCTTGGGGCCGAGGGTGACGCGAACGGCGTCGGCGAGCGTGGAGGCGCCGCGGAGGATGCGTTCGCGGGCGTCGGCGCGGAAGAGGATGCGTTTGTGGGGCATGGTCGGCTCGCGAGGGAGGTGGCGGCGACCGTGCCCGGGGTGGGGAATCTTACGCAGGGCGGACGACGAAAAGCCTGCGGAGGGCCGCCGGTTCCCGGTTTCGCCCGCCATTCGCCCCGATCCGCGGCACTCCGCCCCGGGCGCCTGGCGGGTTTTTGCGGGGTATGCTTGAAAAATCCCATGAGCGACAACCGCGAATTCGTCGAGGAGTTTCTCGTCGAGTCGAGCGAAAATCTCGATCAGCTCGACCGGGACCTTCTCGCGCTCGAACAGGCCCCCGGAGACCCCGAGCGGCTGGCGAGCATTTTTCGCACCGTCCATACGATCAAGGGCAACAGCGGCTTCTTCGGGTTCTCGAAGCTCGGCGTCCTCACCCATAACGGCGAGCACCTGCTCGGCCGGCTCCGTGACGGGAAGCTCTCGCTCAACGACCGCGTGACAGGGCCTCTCTACTCGATGGTCGACGCCGTACGGTCGATCCTCCGCTCGATCGAGGCCGACGGCACGGAGGGGGATCAGGACTTCCGCGACCTCGCCCAATCGCTCTGCGCCGCTGCGACCGAGGAGCATGTCGGGCAACCGCAGGCTCTCCCCGCTCCGGTCGTTCCGGCAGCAACCGCACAGCCGCCCGCAGCCGCCGCCGCCACCGCGACCGCGGCCATGGCCGTGGCTCCCGCGGCAACACCCGAGCCACCACCGGCGCCGGCCGCACCCCAACAGGCAGGCACGACGCCCGCCGTCCCGGGGGGGCTTGCCGTCGCCGAGAGTTCGATCCGCGTCGATGTCGGCCTGCTCGCCGCGATCCTGGATCTGGTCGGCGAACTCGTGCTTGCGCGCAACCAGCTTCGCAGCATCGAGTCGGACGACCCGGCGGTGCAGGCCGTTTCACACCGCATCCATGCCGTCACCAACGCCCTCCAGGAAACCGCCGTCAAGACCCGGATGCAGCCGATCGAGCACCTCTTCAGCAGGTTTCCGCGGACCGTCCGCGATCTCGCCGTGGCCTGCGGCAAGGAGGTGCGGCTGGTGATCGACGGGGCCGACACGGAACTCGACCGGTCGCTCGTCGAGAGCATCCGCGACCCTCTCACGCACCTCCTCCGCAATGCGATCGATCATGGCATCGAGCCACCCGACGTCCGCGAGGCCGCCGGAAAGCCGCGGGCCGGCCGGCTCGCGCTGCGTGCCTTCCACGAGAGCGGTCAGGTGACGATCGAGATCGAGGACGACGGCGCCGGCATCAACGTCGAGGCCGTGCGTGCCAAGGCGATCGGCAGGGGCCTGATCGCCGCCGAGGCGGGTGCCGCGCTCGCCGACGAGTACATCCTGCAGTTCATCTTCGAGCCGGGCTTCTCCACGGCGTCGACCGTCACGAGCGTCTCGGGCCGGGGCGTCGGCATGGATGTCGTGAAAACCAACATCGAGGCGGTGGGCGGCACCGTCGATCTCCACAGCCGGCCCGGAAGGGGCACGACGGTCCGCGTGCGGGTGCCGCTCACGCTGGCGATCATGCCCGCCCTCGTCGTGCGATGCGGTCGCCAACGACTGGCGATCCCGCAGGCCTCGGTGAGCGAACTGGTGTCGCTGCGGCCCGACCGATCGGGCCCGCGGATCGAGGGCCTCGATGGAGCACCGGTGATCCGCGTTCGTGGCCGGCTCCTGCCGGTCGTGTTTCTCGATGAATTCCTGGGACTGCGAGACCGCACCGCCTGCCGCGACGACGGCACGGTCGTGATTCTTCGGGTCGATGACCGCGAGTTTGGCCTGGTGATCGACGGCCTTCGGACAGCCGGCCATTCTTCCGAGGGCACGACTGCCGGTGAGTCGGCCAGTCTCACCACGATCGTCGTCAAGCCGATCGGACCCTTGCTGTCGCAGATCGGCGTCTACGCGGGGGCGACGGTGCTCGGCGACGGCGGGGTGGCGCTGATTCTCGATCTGCGTGGCGTCCTGCGGCTTGCGGATCTGCCCGCCATCGGCGCCGCCGAGCCTCCCCGTCAGGAGATCGACCACGCGGAGGCGACCCGCGATCGCTACCTCGTCTGCAGGACCGGCAAGGGGCGTCGCGTGGCCGTCCCGCTGCACGACGTCACCCGCCTGGAAAGCCTCGTGGCGACCGAACTCGAGGCGGTGGCCGGACGGCACGTGGTTCGCCGTGGCGACGGTTTCACGCCCGTGATCGACGTCGACTCGCTGCTCGGCCTGCCGGCGGAACCGACGGCCGTGCCCCTCCAGTTGGTGATGCTCGGCACGTCCCGGGGCGACGTCGGACTCGCCGTCCGGCAGATCGTCGATGTGGCCGAGGCGGAATCCCCTCTCCAGACAGGCCTGGCGGCCGTCGGCGTCGCCGGCTCACTTTCGCTTGCCGGCCTGGCTACGGAGGTGCTCGACCTCGCCACCGCCACGGCCCGTCTCACCCTCGCCCCCGGGCTCTCCTGACCATGTTCGATGCCACCGCCACGTCCGCGCCCGCCACCCTGGAAGCCTGCGGCTTTCTCGTGGGGAGCCACCGCTTCGCGATTCCGTCGTCGTCGGTGGCCGAGGTGCAGCACGCGTCCGGTGTCACCGCCGTGCCCTTGGCTCCCGACGCGGTCGCCGGCCTGATCCACCTTCGGGGACGGATCGCACCCGTCATCGACATGCGCCGGCGGCTCGCGATCGGGGGCGATGGCAAGGCCGCCCGTGATCTTCTCGTGATGGAACTCGACGACGACCTCTACGCTTTGCTCGTCGACGAGGTACTCGACGTGGAATTGATTCCCACCGACCGCCTCGAGCCGCCGTCGGGCACGTTTGCCGATGCCGAGGGCGATCCCCGCACGGGCGTTTTCGCCGCTGCAGGTTGGCTCGTGCATCTCCTCGATCCGCACCGTATCGTGCAACCGTTGCTGCGCCCCCGCACGTCCCCCGTCCACAGGCCTGGAGCTTCGCATGTCGGAACCGTCCACTGACCGCCCCGCGCCGTTCGCCGGCTGGCTCTCCCTGCTCGGCAACCGCCTGCTGTTGTCGCTGCTCGCGGTGTCTTTGATTCCGTTGGCGATCACCGGCTTGATGATGTACCGCTCGGCGGTCGACACGGTCCGCAGGCAGTCGTTCAACCAACTGGAGACGGTCCGCACGATCACGGCGAAATCGGTGGATCGCTACTTCGCGTCGCTCGAGGACCAGTTGCGGATCATGGCGGAGGACCGCATGGTGGTGGATGCCCTGCGGGCGTTCGCCGACGGCTACCGCTCGATCCTGGCCGACGACGGCGCCGACGAGCCCACCGTGGAAAAGGCCCGCCGGAACCTCGCGACCTACTACACGGGCGATTTTGCCGGCGAATTTCGTCGGCGGACGGAGACCGACGTCGCCGTGGCGCCGCTCGTGGACGGGCTGCCCGACGCCGCCGCCTGGCTGCAGGATCTCTACCTGCGCCGCAACGACAACCCGCTCGGCTCGAAGCATCTGCTCGACGCGGCCGCCGATGGCTCGGCCTATTCGAAGGCCCATGCGACGTTTCATCCGATCTTTCGTGACGCCCTGGCGCGGCTGGGCATCTACGATTTTTTCCTGGTCGATGCGGAGACCGGCACGATCGTCTATTCGGTGTGCAAGGAAATCGACTTCGCGACGTCGCTCTTCAACGGCTCGTTCGGCGGGACGTCGCTCGCACGGGCCTGCAAGAAGGTTCTCTCCAGCGGGCGGCGGGACACGGTCGCCTTCGGCGATTTCGAGGCTTACCTGCCCTCCTACGACGCCGCCGCGAGCTTCATCGCCGCACCGGTCCACGAGGGCCGGGCGGTGAAGGGCGTGGTCGTGTTTCAGCTCCCGGTCGACCGGATGAATGCGATCATCGGAGAGACGGTGGGCATGGGAGAGACGGGCGAAACCTACGTCGTGGGCCCCGACCGGCTGTTCCGCAGCGAGTCGCGGTTCACTCGCGATCTCGGTGTGAAGACGACGATCATCAACCCCGAGATCAAGGTCGACAGCGCCGCCGTGCGGTCCGCGCTCGACGCCGGCGATTCCGGCACCGCGATAATCCGTGACTACCGCGGTCAGCAGGTGCTCTCTTCGTGGACGCCGGTGACCATTCACCGTGATCCCGCCTCGCCCCGCGACGCCGTGCGCTGGGCGCTGATTTCCGAGATCGACGAGGCCGAGGTGTTGGCCCCGGCCTATCGGCTGCGGAGGTTCGCCTTGGGGATCTTCGGGCTCACGGCCCTCGGCGTCCTTGCCGTGTCGATCGGCATCGCGCGTCGGCTGACCGCCGAGGCCCGGCGGCAGGCGGCACTGGTGGCGGGCATCGTGGACAACACCCACGCCCTGGCCAGCGCGTCGGAGGAACTCACGAGCGTGAGCCAACAGATGAGCGCGGCCGCCGAGGAGACGACCGCCCAGGCCAACCTCGTCTCGGCCGCCGCGGAGCAAGTCAGCGGGAACGCCCACACCGTGTCGGGGTCGATCGAGAACCTCGTGACGAGCATCCATGAGATCGCCCGCAGCGCCCAGGAGGCCGCCATCACGGCCCGGCAGGCGGTCGATCTGGCCGGGGTCACCACCGGCACGATGAACGCCCTGGGCAGTTCGAGCGCTGAGATCGGCAAGGTGGTGAACGTGATCACCTCCATCGCCGAGCAGACCAACCTGCTCGCGCTCAACGCCACGATCGAAGCCGCGCGAGCCGGCGAGGCGGGCAAGGGCTTCGCCGTGGTGGCCAACGAGGTGAAAGAACTCGCCCGCGGGACGGCCAAGGCCACCGAGGACATCGGCGCCAAGATCCAGGCCATGCAGGTGGACACGCAGCGGGCGGTCTCGGTGATCGGAGAGATCGGCAGCGTGATCGAAAGGATCAACGAACTGCAGACCAAGATCGCCGCGGCGGTGGAGGAGCAGTCGGTGACGACGAGCGAAATCAACCGGAACATCGGCGAGGCGACGACCGGCTCGTCCGAGATCGCCGAGAACATCGTGCAGGTGGCCCAGGCCGCCCAGAGCACGGCCGAGGGCGCCTCGAATACGCAGGTGTCGTCGCAGGAGTTGGCGCGGATGGCGATGGCCCTCCAGCGGCTCGTGGAAGAGTACCGACGGTAGCGGTGAACCCGGCAGCCGCCGGCAGGGAGGGTGACGATGCGGGCGCTTGTGGTGGATGACTCGAAGCCGAGCCGCAGTATCGTCGCCCGGATGCTGCGCGACCTCCGGTTCGAGTGCGTCGAGGCGTCCAACGGCGGCGAGGCGCTCGAGGTCCTCGAAACGTCGCCTCGCCCCGATCTCGTGACCGTGAACTGGCAGATGCCGGTGATGGACGGGCTGGAGCTGGTGCGACGGCTGCGGCAGAGCCCGCGGCACCGGAATCTGCGGCTGCTGATGATCTCCAGTGAAACGGATCGCAGCCGGATCGAGGAGGCCCGGGCCGCCGGCATCGACGCCTATCTCACCAAGCCCTTCGCAGCGGAGTCGCTGGCGCGGGTGCTCGTGGGCCTGGGCGTATGCAGCGCCGCGGAGGCCGCCGCACCGCAAGCCCGCGAGCCGATTCGGGTGCTCCTCGTGGACGATTCCGCCACCATCCGCGGCCTGCTTTCGGCGACGCTCGGCGCCGACCCCGGTCTCAAGGTCGTCGGAGCCGCGGCCAATGGCCGGCTGGGCGTGGAGATGGTCGCGACGACATCGCCCGACCTCGTCGTTCTCGACGTCGAGATGCCCGTGCTCGACGGCATCGGCGCGCTCAAGGAGATCCGCCGGCTCTCCCCCAAGCTGCCGGTGGTCATGTTCTCGAGCCTCACCGAGCGGGGTGCCAAGGCCACGCTCGACGCCCTGCTCGCTGGCGCCAACGACTATGCGGCCAAGCCCGCCGGCCTCGACGCGGCCGAGGTGGCGGCGAAGATCCGCGATGAGTTGATCGCGAAGATCAAGGCCTTGGTGCCGCGAGGCGTTCCCCGGGCTCAGGCTGCCGTTCCCTCCGCCCCGAGTCGGCCGGTCCTGGTGCGCCAACCCGTCCGCGGTGTCGTGATCGCGGTCTCCACCGGCGGCCCGACGGCCCTGGCCGAGATGCTGCCGGCGTTCGCTGCGGCGAGCCCTGTACCGGTCCTGATCGTGCAGCACATGCCCGCTTTCTTCACGGCGCAACTCGCCGAGCGGCTGACGAAAGTCACGGCGGCCACGGTTCGCGAGGCGGTCCACGGGATGCCGCTGGCCCCCGGCGACGTGCTCCTCGCGCCCGGCGGCCGACATCTCGCGATCGAAAGCGACGGGCGGGGCGTCCGCGTCCGAATCACCGATGACCCGCCCGAGAACTCCTGCCGGCCGGCGGCCGACGTACTCTTCCGTTCGGCGACCGCCATCTGGGGGGCGGGAACGCTCGGCATCGTGCTCACGGGCATGGGCCGCGATGGGCTGGCCGGATCGCGCGCGATCGTGGCGGCTGGGGGCGCCGTGCTCGCCCAAGACGAGCTTTCGAGCACGGTATGGGGAATGCCGGGCGAGGTCGTCCGAGCGGGCCTGGCCGACGCCGTGCTGCCGCTGGCCCAACTCGGCGCGGAAGTGGCGCTGCGGCTCAAGCGACGGGTCGGATGAGCCCGGGTCGGAAAGGCATCCCATGAAGGTCGGCCCCGCGCAGTTCGCCTTTCTTCGGTCGCTCTTGCGCCGGCGGACGGGCGTGGTGATCGACGACTCCAAGCACTACCTCGTGGTCGCCCGGCTCCTGCCGATCGTGAAGCAGCGGGCCATTCCCAGTCTCGACACGCTCATCGACCGGTTGAAGACGGGCCTCGATCCGTCGCTGGAGCGGGACGTGCTCAACGCGATGATGACGCACGAGACCTCGTTCTTCCGGGACAAGAGCCCGTTCGAAACGCTGCGCAGCCTGATCGAGGAACTGCTGCCCAAGCGGCAGATGCTGCGTCAACTGACAATCTGGTCGGCCGCCTGTTCGACCGGCCAGGAGCCCTACAGCATCGCGATGACGCTCAACGAGCACTTCGCCGACGTGCTCGCGACGTGGCGGGTGAGGATTCTCGCCACCGACATCTCGGAGCCGATCCTGGGCAAGGCGAGGGAGGGCGTTTTCTCCGATCTGGAGACCAACCGTGGCCTGCCCGCGGAGTTGCTCAAGAAATACTTCCGGCCGCTGCAGGGCAAATGGAGCATCACGCAGGACTGCCGGCGGTTGGTCGAGTTTCGAAACTTGAATCTCAACGGCACGTGGCCGACGATGCCGGTCTGCGACGTCGTTTTTCTCCGCAATGTCATGCTCTATTTCGACGTGCCGACGCGGGCCGCGCTCGTGGGGAAGATGCGACGGCATGTGAAGCCTGATGGCGCCCTGCTCATCGGCGGTGCCGAAACGATGATCGGCATCGAAGCGGGCTACCAGCGGCTCCTCGGCAAGGGCTGCAGCTACTACCGCCCGAAGAGCTAGGACGGCTTTTTACGTTTGACAAAAGCACTGACGACGCCGTCTATGTGGTGCCAGCCCTGTTGTGAGCCATGCAGGGCTGGTCGACACGCATGGTGGCCCCCTCTGGCGGCCGAGTTTGGAAAGAATTTTCGAAATCCTTGTTGGCCGCCTCCCTCTCTCGTAAGATGTCGGTGCGAAAGCACTTGTTTTCAAGGGCGATTCGCATCCCGCTCCCGTAGCTCAGTGGATAGAGCGACGGTTTCCTAAACCGTAGGTCGCAGGTTCGATCCCTGCCGGGGGTACTTGGTTTCCGCGCCGTTCGCGGGCGAGGAAAAGGGGACGC
>JBJTSM010000747.1:0-2111 GCA_046076685.1 Planctomycetia bacterium
CTACCTCCTCACGATCCGCCGCGACACGTTCGTGCGGCAGTTCTGCCGCAAGCTCCTTGGCTACGCCCTCGGCAGGGCGGTGCAGCTCTCCGACGAGCCGCTGCTCGACGAGATCGAGGTGCGGCTGGCGACGGACGGCCACCGCGTGGGCACGGCCCTCGAGGCGATCGTGACGAGCCGCCAATTCCGCGAGATTCGCGGCGCCGACGCGGCCGAGGCAGGGGAGTAGAATCGGGCGGTCCGCAGAGGCCGCTCTCACGGGAGGCATGACGATGAACGCCCGGATGAGTTCCCGGAAAATCTCGCGACGTACGATGCTCCGCGGCGCGGGGGTGTCGATGGCGCTGCCCTGGATGGAGTCGCTCACCCTCGCCGGCGAGCCGGCCGTGGCAGGGGCGGCCTCGCCTGAGCCGCCGCTGCGGCTGGCCGTGCTCTTCGCCGGCAACGGCTTTCATTCGAAGGAGTGGTGGGCCAAGGGCTCGGGCAAAGAGATGGAACTTGGCAAGGTGCTCGAGCCGGTGGCCGACTTCCGCGAGAAGCTGCTCTTCGTGAAGGGGCTCTACAACGAGCAGGCCCGCAAGGGCAACATCCACTCCTCGCAGACGGGCAACATCCTCTCGGGCGCCCCGCTCGCCTCGGGCGGCGAGATCCGCTCCGGCACGAGCTTCGACCAGCACCTGGCCCAGACCTACGGCCGTGGCACGAAGGTGCCGAGCCTGGTGCTCGGCTGCGAGAAGAGTAATCCGAGCGTCCACAAGAACTACTCGATGCTCTACAGCTCGCACATCTCGTGGAGCAGCCCGACCACGCCCACGCCGCTCGAGCTCTATCCCGCGCTCGCCTTCGACCGGCTCTTCAAGGACGACGCCCACGCCGGCGACACGAGCGTGCTCGACGCCGTGCTTGAGACGGCCGACGACCTCCGCCGTAAAATCAGCGTCGCCGACCGGCGGAAGCTCGACGAATACCTCGACAGCGTCCGCGACGTGGAGGCCCGGATCGCGGCAGCGGGCCAGAAGGGGGAGTTGCAGGGCTGGCGGCCCGCGCTCGAGAAGCCCGACATGCCGCGGCCGGCGGACGGCATCCCGCAGGATATCGCCGAGCACATGCGGCTGATGTGCGACATCCTCGTGCTCGCCTTCCAGACCGACACGACCAGGATCGTCACGCTCAAGCTCAACAACGACCACTCGGCCCTGCGGTTCCCGAACCTGCCGCGCACCGACAATCCCTCGCAGGGGATCGACTACATGATCCACCACCTGCTCTCCCACTCCGACAACGCCGACTGGCTGAAGGTCAACCGCTTCTTCATGGAGCAGATGGGCCATGTCGCCCGGCGGCTCGACGCGATCCAGGAGGGAGAGCGGACGGCGCTCGACAACTCGATGGTGCTCATGTGTTCGAGCATGATGGCCGGCTCGAAGCACGACAACGACCAGCTGCCGCTGGTGATGCTCGGCCGGGCAGCCGGCCGGATCGAGACGGGGCGGGTGCTCGACTACACAGGCAAGCCCGACCGCCAGATGTGCCGGCTCTATCTCTCGCTCATGGAGAAGATGGGCGTCCGCGAGAAGTCGTTCGGCGACGCGACCGCCCCGCTCGACGAGGTTTAGAAAAGTCGCTTCGGGCCCGGTTGGCGGCCCCTGACCGGCGGGGCGATCGAAGAGCATCCCCCGGCTGCCGGTTGACGCAGATGTGTTCTTCTGTATAGTTTTCGGCGTGTCGTGCTGAGCCAAATTCGCCGAGGGTGCCGCCGTCATGGCCACGATTCCTCTTGCTGCGCCATCCCGCCACCTGATCTCGGTGGACGCGTTTCATCGCATGGGCGAAACCGGCGTCCTCGGCCCCGAAGACCGGGTGGAACTCATCGAGGGGGAGATCATCGACATGTCGCCGATCGGCGTCCTGCATGCGGCGATCGTCGCGCGACTGGCTTCGTATTTCAGTCAGAAGCTCGGGGCGACGGCGGTCGTGTGGTGCCAAAACCCACTGCGTCTCGACGATATCAGCGAGCCCGAGCCCGACATCTCGATCCTCCGTCCCAGGCCCGATTTCTACACGACATCGCACCCGGGGCCGGCCGACGTGCTGCTCGTGATCGAGGTCGC
>JBJTSM010000748.1:0-7006 GCA_046076685.1 Planctomycetia bacterium
CCGTTGAACAGCGCGGTGTAGCCCGCCGGCGGCACGTTGTGTTCGGCACGGGCCGGCGCGGTGGCACCGGCGAGGACGGCGAGCAGGCAGAACGTGACAGTCTTCATGGAGATGATGCCAGCGGTGGGTAGGGAAAGCGTGCAGCGTCCACGTCATGATAGAGCTTATCCGACTTCGGTGCAGCAACCGGCTTCGTGGCGGCGAGGCAGGCGATCCATGAACCGCCCAGGGAGGCCGGGATGCACAGGCCGGCGGATCAAGAGCCGGTCAGCAGCCGGGAAACTGGTTGCAAAGGTGCCATCGACCGGTCTATCCTTTGCCCCGCGCGGCCGTCATGTGCCGCGGCCCGTGATCGCGGGTGATCCGGCCGAGATGACATGCATCGCTCGCTCCGGCCATCCATAGACCAGGAGACCGTCATGATCGCCTCCCCTCTCCGGTATCTCCGCCCCTTTCCCGCGACGCTCGTCGCTCTTGCGATCGGTGCCGCCGGCGTCGGCAGCGTGGCGCTCGCGCGGCAGAAGGCCGCGGCGCCGGCAGCCGCTCAGGCACAGCCTGCCGCGACTGCCGATCAGCCGAAGGTGGACGACGTGGCCGTCTTCATGCGGATGAAACTCGAGCACTCCGGCAGGGTGCTCGAAGGGCTCGCTTTGGAGGATTTCGACACGATCCAGCGGGCCGGAGCGGCGCTCGCGCTCGCCAGCCAGGCCTCGAGCTGGCAGGTGCTCCAGACGGAGGAATATGCCCGGCAGAGCGCCGAATTCCGCCGGTCATGCGAGTCGCTCCGCACGGCGGGCCGCGAACGGAATATCGACGCCGCCGTGCTCGCCTGGCTCGACATCACGATGAAGTGCGTGCAGTGCCACAAGTACGTGCGATCCGCCGAGCGCTGATCGGCACCGCGGCCTCGGACTCAGCCGACACCCACGAGTGTGCGTGACCGACCGCGTCTGCATGGCGGTGGGAATCGGCGAGCGAGGCTTTTGCAGTCGCCGTGGCCCTCGCTCGGATCGGTGAATTCTCGTTCATTCTCGCGTCCCTCGGCAGCCATGTGGGGGTGATGCGGAGTGACGCCGTGAACACGCTCGTGGCGACCGTCATCGTGTCGTCACGCTCGATCCGCGCTTCTACCGGGCCGCGGGCATGTTGGAACGGTGGCTCGTGCGAAGGCTGCCCGCACGAAGCAGTTCATTGCGCTCGTTGCGGAGCGCGCGGGGCCGAAACCGCCGGGACACGGTCTGGTGAATCCGAGGCGGCGTGTCGAAGCTGTGGTAGGATCCGTCCCGGCCGCGTCGCTGGCTCCTGCCACGCGGGCCATGCTCCGAAAGCTCGCCCTTATGGCTGCCCGTTCGACCGTCGCCCTCGTGCTCCTGCACTTCGCCGCGACGGCGTTCATGACCGGCCTCATCTGGTATGTCCAGGTGGTGCACTATCCGCTCATGGCGGGCTGGCCGCACGACCAGTTCGGAGCCTGGGAGGCGCGGCATCGCGAACTCACGGGGCTCGTGGTGATCCCGCCCATGCTGCTCGAAGGGGCGACGGCTGTGCTGCTGCTCGCGCGGTCACCGCGGGGGGCGGCCGCCTGGCTGGCGGGCGTCGGCCTCGTGCTGTTGGCGGGCATCTGGGCGAGCACGGGCTTCCTGCAGGTGCCCTGTCACGACCTGCTCGCGCTGGAATGGGACGACCGCGTGCATGCCCGGCTCGTGCAGACCAACTGGCTGCGGACGGTGCTCTGGACCGGCCGGCTCGGGCTGGCGGCCGCGCTCGTGCCGCTGCTCGAAAAGCAAAAGGTGCCAGCCACCAAAAATGGGTAATCTGTCACTTCTCCAGATTTGGTGGCTGGCACCGTCTCCGTCAGTCGGCCGCTCCCGCACGGCGCAGGGAGCCGCGGGCGAGCACGTGCACGAGAAACCCCACCGGGCCGGCCAGAAACGTGAGCACGAGCGCGAGTGAGCGCAGCGGCCAGGGGATGCCCAGCCGCACCGCGTCGCGGGCGATCCAGGCGCCGACGACCATGTCGAAGACGAGGTAGTGCGTCCACGCGGCGGCGAAGACCCAATCGTCGGAAAACACCTGCCTGAGCCCGGCGAGCGTCATCACGTCGCCGGGCGGCGGCCCGAGCGTGGCGAACTTCCAGCCGATCACCGCGGCGTAGGCGAAGGCGAGCGCCGCCGGCACGACCACGGCGCATGCCACGCCCGACACGGCGCGGCGGCCCGGAGCGAGCACCAGCGCGATCCAGGCCACCAGCGCGAGCGTATTCGTCGCTTGGAAGAATGTTTCGGCCATGGGGCACAGCCTGCCTTATTCAGCCTTCTGCCCGAACGTGACGGCGTAATACGTGCCGCCATCTGCTGCAACCGCAAAGGCGGCGCCGATGTCTTTCCAGCAGGTTTTCACGATCACGGCCCGATGGCCGGGGCTTTTCATCCAGCCTGGCACGACGATGGGCAGTTGCTTGGGGATCGAGCCTGCGCCCCTGCTTGCAAAGGCGATGATCTCACTGCAACGATCGTCGGCGTCAGGCTTCGGCCGAATGTACCCCGTGTTGCCCTCCCTGGTCACGTCGAAAAGATCCTGCCACTGGAGGTATCCGGTTTTCAGGATCCTCGTGGCATGGTGATGGTCACTCTTGAGGTAGGTCTCGAACCCTTCCGGTTTCTCCCCCTGGAGGTGCTCCATCTTCCGGACCTTCGCCATCCATTGGCTGTGCGCCAAAGCCGCCTGCTCGAGTTGCTGGTTGTAGGTGAGACGAACGAGGCCGACCTTCTGTCGCTCGTCGTTGACCATCTCGGCCACTCTGCGAAAGACGTCGTTTCCGGACGCTTCCAGAGCGATTCCCCAGCACGCCGCGAAGGCGAGGTACAAGAAAGACAAACGATAAGCCATCGGCCCACTCGCCATAGCGTGACCCAGGTCTCATGAGGGCATCCTCATGCCTGACACCGCTTGGCACAGCCTACCATTTCAGGGGTGGCCACGAGGGCCCGCTCGATCACGAACTGCGTTCGTCCCCGTCGCCTTGGCAAGGGTGCCGATTTCGGGCCTCTTGCAAACCAACTTTCCCAAAGGGGATAATCCCCTCGCGAGCGGCCGGCGGGCGTTTCACATCGAATCGGGAAAAAGCCGAACTTGCTCGTGTTCCGCACACTCGAGCGTCAGGAGTAGTCCGATGAGGAATGCGTTGGCCGCCTGTCTCCTGATAGGGCTTTCGATTCCGCCGAGTGCTTTGGGATCAGATCCGGCAACCGGCTCCGCGTTCACGGCAGCAGACGTTCAATCATTCGTCGGCTACCACAACAAGATCAGGTCCGAGCTTGGCGTCGAGCCTGTCGAGTGGTCACCAGAGATCGCTGCTTACGCACAGAAATGGGCGGATCGTCTTGCGGCGAAAGGAGATTTAGAGCACCGGCCAGTCGACGGAGCGTGGGCACGGCTCTACGGCGAGAATCTCGCAATAGACCGGTCCATCGTTGCCTGCGCTGAGGCATGGCATTCGGAAGTGAAGGATTACCCATCCGTCCAGCCGATTCCTGCGGACTTCAGCGATTTCACGGCCGGGCACTACACCCAGATGGTGTGGCGGAAGACGAGGCGGATCGGTGCCGGCGTTGCGGTTGTGAAGAATGGGCGATTCAAGGGCATGACCCTCGTTGTCTGCAACTACGATCCGCCGGGCAATATGATCGGTGACAAGCCTTATTGAGGGGGCCGTGGCTGTGAGAACCACACAAAAGATGCTGCTATCGATGAAAAAAGCCTTCGTTGGTTCGAGGTGCTCGAAACCAGAGGGCATATCAAAGACGGCAAGATCGCCCATTGGCAGGTCAGGGTGAAGATTGGGGCGACACTGGACTGAAAGACGGCAGGTGCTTGCGGACCTGCCGCTGACCGAGCTTTCCTTCGTCGCTTACTTGTCCGGCTGTGGCTGACCGCCATGAAGCCAGTCAAGCCCGAAGCGGGCGAAGCAGAGTCCGAAGACATGGTGCGCCTTCAGCCCGCCCTCATTCGCCACCCAGACCTGACTCTCACGGAAGAGCAGCCCGACCGACGGGCGCGACTGCCTCTCGTCCGCCGCCAGCCGCGTGGAAGACTCCTGCGCGTGAAGTGCGGACAGTTGCCCCAGCAGCAGGGTGGCGAGGAGTGGGAGCGTGCGATTCATGGTCTGTGACCTCCGGTTGCGAAGTGTAGCTCGCGGGGGGGCGAGCCAGACCCGTGGACCCGCACCGGATGCCCCTGCCATGCGAATCCGTTTCCCGTCGAATTCGCAATGCCGGAGGAGGGACTTGAACCCACACGCCCTTGCGGGCAACGGATTTTGATTGCCACTAGAACCAGCAGTCAAGTCGCGCTCGTATCGCGATTGTGCAAATTCCCCGGGAACGGCGCGTGTGGCTTGGCGCGGGATTTCTGCGCCGAAACGCCTGCGCCTAACCTACGAGTTGCGCTCGCGACGCCGCACCGGCTAAAACTGAAAGATCGCATCGCAGCCGAGATACCACTGGCCGTATGCGTCGCCCGTCACGAGGCCACCGGGCCGAGTGGTGATCGGGCCGAAGGGGAGGGCGCCGGTGCCGTAGGCCGACGGCGTGTACCAGTCGTAGCGCAGTTCCGGACGGACGATCCAGTTGGCCGTCGGTGTCCAGTTGCATCCGACCGTCGCCCCCCACAGGTTGCCGGCAAACCCGGTGGCGACGGGTGTCGTGTTCGTGGCTGCGTTGCGGGCGGGATAGGCGGTGCGGAACCCGTTGTTGTCGCGATACCACTCGAGCCGCAGGCCGGCGGAGAGCGTGTCTGTGAGGCCGCGGTAGAAGTACTGCGAGATGCCATACCACTGTGCGAGCCCGGCGAGCTGGCCGCGATTTTGGAGCCCCGTGTCGGCGTTGAACTGCCAGGCCGCTGCGCCTTCAGTGACCATCGTCAGTCGTTCGGCGAGCTCGTTCTGAAAGTACGCCGTGATCATCGAGCGATTGCCCACGAGCACGCCCTGCGGATTTCCGGCGGGATCGATCACCGGCGTGTATTCGTTGCCGGTGGAGATCGCCACCGTGAGCAACCGGCCGCCGCCCTCCGAGGCGAGCGTGAGGCTGCCGAGGTAGGCAAGATTATTCGTCGCGCCGGGATAGCCGGGGTTGGCTACTGTGGGCACGCCGTCGGAGAAGTTGTCCCAGCCGTTGGTCACGCCGCTCCCGATCCGCACGCCGTCGTTGGGCTGCCAGTAGACGAGGACGCCCGTGTGCGTGTTCGGTGTGCCATACATGAACGTGTTGGAGTGCGTGTAGAAGAAGTTGCCCACGGCCGGCACGGTCTCGTAGCCGAGCGGCGTGTAGAAGTGGCCGACGAGCACCGAAAGATCGCCGCGGGCGATCTCTCCATAGAGCTGCGGCATCGTGAGGCTGTAGTAGCGGCTCGAATCCCAGCGGGGCACGCCGAAGTTGTCGAACTCATTGAAGGGGTAGGCATCAAGCCCGCGGGCGTTGGTCTGCCAGGCGTCGGTGCCGTAGAGCAGATCGACCCGCGCGCCCCACTGCCAGTCGTCCGACTCCACGTCGATCAGCCGTTCGCCGACGACGTAGAGCTGATTCATCATCGCCTGCAGATTGCGATCTTGGAGGCCGATGGGGCCGTTGAAATCGCTGCCGAGCGTGTTGCCGCCGATGCCGCAGTCGACCCAGCCGTAGAGCGACGCCCGTCGCTCCTCCTGCCAGCGTGGGAACAGGAGACGCTCCGGAGGCTGCACCGGCTGTTGCGGATCAAGAGCGCGAAGCTCGTAGACATCCTGCGGCGGCGAGATGTCGGCAGAGGCAGGATCCGGCAACGGCCAGAGCACGAGCGCAGCGATCGCGCAGAGCATCCACCGG
This sequence comes from Planctomycetia bacterium, assembly GCA_046076685.1. Lineage (GTDB taxonomy): Bacteria > Planctomycetota > Planctomycetia > Pirellulales > UBA1268 > CAMCQY01. Next base: position 5,862 of record JBJTSM010000748.1, read on the forward strand.
CCGCGCTGTGGCATGGCTGGGTCGTCCTGGGCAGGCAGCCGTCGCGGCCGCCCCTACGACCGCGCTTATCGGCGGAATCCGCAGCGTGAAGCCGTCCCTTTCAACACCACCATCAGACCTTGCCCAGCTTGCCCCGGCCTAGCGGCGGCGCGCCTTCTTCTTGGCGGCCTTCTTCGCAGGCTTCTTCTTTTTTACCGGCTGCGACTTCTCCACTGCCTGGAGCTTCAGCGCTCCCTTGCGGAGCGTGATCGTGCGGTGAACCTTGCGATTCTTCTCATCCTGCGGATCCGCGTTACGGCCTCCGCGGCCCTTGGCGCCCCCGAGTTCGTTGTTGGTTTCCCGCGCGCCCCACTCCTCGGCATCGACCGCCTCGTCGAAGCCCATCATCACGACGTCGCCCACGTGCACGTGGATGTCGGCATCGTCGCCGCCGCGTTTGTCCGATGCCTTTCGCGCCTTGGCAATCGCCGAAGCGATGGCCTTGGCCATCCGCTTCTGGAGGGCAATGGCCGGTTTCGCGGTCTTTTTGGACGTCTTCTTCGCGGACTTCGCCATTGCAGGCCTCGTGGGGTGTGGAGTCGGATGCCGGTCGGAACGACCGATCCTTGCTGAGGTTACCCAAGCTGCCCATGCACCGCCAAGCCGCTCGACCACGGCAGCCCACCACACCTCGAGCGGAGCATGTCTGGGGAAGGTCGCACAAACCGTAAGGATTCTCCGCAAAACGCTGCCCGCCGCCCGCCGGGAAGGCCGAACTCTCGTTCATTGCAGGTGAATACCGAGGCACTTCGTGCGCCGCCACTTCCAGCACTCCTGCTCACTTCTCGTTGCAGCCGGCGCCACCGTGCTCGCAGCGGCTTACCCGCATCGCAACGCGGCCGCGTTCGAGCTCGACGCCGATCGCGACGCGTTCACGCCTTCCGCCGACTGCGTTGGTCCCGATCGCGGGCTCGTGGAGGGGTCGTACGTGTTTATCGACAACGCAACCGGCCTACCCACCAACAACTACCCCGAGTTGCTCATCCGGCAGGGGGCGAACGAGTGGTGGGAGTGGCGGTTTGGCGTGAACTACGGCATTGGCTCGCAGGGAAACATCGTGACGAGCGTCGAGGTGGGGGAGGGGGCCCTCGACGGCAGCACGCTCT
>JBJTSM010000749.1:0-4558 GCA_046076685.1 Planctomycetia bacterium
GCGTTCCGGATGCAGCGGAGTGTGCCGGAGGTGATGGATTTCGCGGGCGAGACGGAGGAGACGAAGAAGCTCTACGGCCTCGACCAGCCGCACTGCAAGCAATTCGGCGCGCAGCTGCTCGCGGCGCGGCGGTTTGTCGAGCGGGGCGTGCGGTTCATCCAGATCCAGCATGGCGGCGGGAGCGCGGGCGAATGGGACGCGCACGGCGGCCTCAAGGCGAATCACGAGAAGAATTCGCTCGCGGTCGATCAGCCGATCGGCGGGCTCCTCGAAGACCTCGACCGCCGCGGCCTGCTCGATGAGACGATCGTCGTGTTCGCGACCGAGTTCGGCCGCACGCCCGGCTCGCAGGGCTCCGACGGCCGCGACCACCACCCCTTCGCGTTCTCCGTCTGGATGGCCGGCGGCGGCATCAAGGGGGGTGTGGTCCACGGCGCGACCGACGAACTCGGCTTCCATGCCGTGGAGGACCGGCACTACGTGACCGACGTCCACGCCACGATCCTGAAGCTCCTCGGCCTCGACTCGCGGCGTCTCGAGGTGCCCGGCCGCAAGCGGCTGGTGATCGACCACGGCGCCCCGATCGACGCGATCATCGCGTGACGCCCGCGGCCCGCAACGCAAACCGGCTAATAATCGCCGCTCCCATCAAAGCCCTCCATAAAAGCCCCCGGCGCAAGCCGGGGGATCCGCCCCGCCGAAACGCCACGGCACACACGCCGCACCCATAAAAGCCCCCAACGCAAGCCGGGGGATCTGCCTTGCCCATAAAAGCCCCCGGCGCAAGCCGGGGGATATCTGCCCGCCTTACCCGCCCTTGGTGTGCTCGAAGCCCCCGCCCGCCCATGCTGACTGCGCAAACTGGGCGTGCCCTGCCCGCTCGGGTGTTGCCACCGGCTGCGGCTGCCGATTCTCTTTCGAGTCCCCCACGGGGTGGGGTTTTGGAGGGGCCGTGCAGCAGTCATCGCGTCGAGTGCTTCGTGATCGCCAACGTCTGTTGGAGGCGCAACCGCTCGGCATCGAGGCGATCGAGCCCCGGCGGATGTGCGCCGCCGGGCCGGCGCTCGCGCTCGTCCGCGACACCGGCACAAGCGCGACCGACCGGCTCACGGCTGACGCCACGCTTGCGCTCAGCCGCCCGCTGGCGGCGGGGCAGCGGGTCGAATACCGGGTGAACGGGTATGACTTCCGCCCCGCGGTGATGGTCGATGCCCGCCGCTTCGTGCCGGAGGGCATCGGCGCCGACGGCACTTATCGGGTGGCCGCGCGGGTGGTCGATGCCGGCGGCCGGGCCACGCCCGTGGGGCCGACGCTCACGTTCAGGCTCGACCGTTCGGCCGCTCCGCTACAGGCCGCGCTGAAGCAGGATACGGGCGTGTCGGCGAGCGACCGGATCACCGCGAACGCCGGCCTCCTCGTGACCGGGCAGGAACGCCGGGCGACGGTGCAGTACAGCCGCGATACCGGCTCGTGGGATCCGGCGACGGCCGTCTGGGGCGGTTATGCCCCGCAGCCCGGCGCGAACCGCTGGCGGATCCGGCAGGTCGATCCGGCGGGTAACGCATCCACGCCCGTGATTGTCGAATTCGAACTCGACGCCGTCCGCGACGAGCGGGTGGTGCGAGTCGAGGGGCTCTTGGCCGGCTCGTTCGAGGCCGCCGCGGGGCAGCGGATCACCTGGGTGCTCGAGTTCGCCAAGCCGATGCACGTGGCGGCGGTCGCGGGCAGCGTGCCGGGCATCGAGTTCAGGTTTCGCGGGCAGAATCTGATGGCACGGTGGAGCGGCGGGAGCGGCACGACCCGGCTCGAGTATGCGTATGTGTTCACCGCCGCGCAGGCCGGGGCCGGCGTGCTCGAACCGCCGACGCACGCCTGCCTCTGCTTCGGCGGCCTCATCACCGATCCGGCCGGCAACAAGCTCCGCAAGCACGAGCTCCCGGCCGTCACGGCGGTGTGAGCTTCAAGGACGGTCACGCAAGCTCTGCCGTGAAGGCGGCTTCCACCCGCATGCCGGCCTGGAGTTCCACGCCATACGCGCGGCGGCAGACCGGATGGCTGCCGAAATATTCCTTCCACACCGTGTTCACCGCCGCGATCTCGCCCCGCACGTCCTGCAGGTAGAGCCTCGCGGTGCAGATCGCGAAGCGGTCGATGCCCGCCTCGGCGAGCAGGAGGTCGAGCTGCCGAAACGCCTCCCGCATCTCGGCCGCGGCGCCGCCCGGCACCGGCGCGCGGCTGCCGTCCGGGATGCCGGTGACCACCGCCTCGAACACCCTGCCCCCGTGCACCACGGCCGAGCTGATGGGAAACTCACGGTCTGAATCGATGAATCGCATGGCTGCTCCGGGGGACGCGGCAGAACGTGGCTGGAGGACTACGGCACGATCGTGATGCAGGCCGGGGCGGTGATCGCCACCGGCTCGCCGACCGGCGTCAGCCGGCCGGAGGCGGGTTCGATCCGAAACACCGCCAGATTGTTGCCGGGCATGTTCGCGCAGAGCAAAAGCGAACCGTCCGGCGTGATCGCCAGGTTCTGCGGGCCCTTGCCGAGGCTCGGCACGATCTCCACCGGGGCGAGCAGGCCGTCGTCGCCGATCCGAAAGCTCGCGATGCTGTCGTGGCCGCGGTTCGTGCCGTAGAGATGGCGGCCGTCGGGGGTGATCCTCAGGTCGGCCGTCTTCGTGTCGCCCGTGAAGCCGGCCGGCAGCGTGGTGATCGTCTGCCGCTCGGTCAGTCCGCCGGAGGCCGGGTCGAAGCCGTACACGCTCACGCTGTTGCCCAGTTCGTTGATCACGTAGAGCGTCCGGCCGTTCGGATGAAACCGCAGGTGCCGCGGGCCCGCCCCCGGCGGTGACTTCGTGAAGGGCGGGTCGTTGCGGGTGAGCGTGGCGGTAGCCGCGTCGAGCCGGTAGCAGAGGATCTGATCGGTGCCGAGGTCGGCCGCGTAGGCGAACCGGCTCGTCGGCCGATCGCCCGGGGCGGTGGCCACCGGGGGGCTCGGGATGATCGCATGGGCGTGCGGGCCCTCCTGTCGGGCGGCGTTCACGCTCTTGCCCTCGTGCTGGAAGAACGAGGCCGCGGCGCCGAGCGAGCCATCCGCCTCGATCGGCAGCGAGGCGACGCTGCCGCTCGTGTAGTTGGCCACGAGCAGGGCCCGGCCGGTGGGGTCGGTCTCGAGGTAGCAAGAGGCCGTGCCGCGGGCCGACCGCCTGTTGAGTGGCTCGAGCAGGCCGTCGCGGCCCACGATCCGCCAGGCCGCCACCTCCTCGTCGTCGGGCCCGCCGAATTTCTCGGCCCAGATCGAGTAGAGCGTCTTCCGGTCGGCCGCGAGGGCGAGGAAGAACGGCTGCGGAATGCCGCGGGTCTCCTTGGCGGCGACCAGCACGCCCGACCTCGGGTCGAGGTGGAAGGCCCGGATGCCCCCCTGCTCCGCCGGGGCGAACATCGACACGAAGATGAGCAGCGGCACGGACGGCGGCATGAACAAATCTCCTTGGAGAGTGGACGGACGCCGCAATATAGCGGAGGAGCCATCAGCTCCGTAGCCGCAGGCGACCCCTCTCCTCCGTAGCCGCAGAGTGGTACTCTGCAGAATCCGTTGTGCGGCCCGTTTGGCGACCGGGAATCAACCGGCTGGCGACCGTGTGCAGACTACCAGTCTGCACCTACAGTCGGCGGCGACGGGGATGTCGCGGGGTGGGCGGTTACGGTCGATCAGCGCCGCCGTCGAGTTCGGCCGGCCACACCGACAGGTCGTCCGGCGTGTCGAAGCTGCGATGCAACAGCGTCAATTCAGCTTCGCGCTCGCGACGGGGCAGCCGGGCCCACTCGGCCTTGGCCTCGCCCATCGTTCGCGCCAGCAGTTCGTAATACCACTCCGGGTAGCCGTCGGGCTGCGAATCCCGGGCATCCTTGGTCGGCTTCATGGGAGCACCTCTTCAAGCGGTGGAGCGATCGGCCGGAGCCGATCCATCTCGAGGTTCGCCGGGATAAACGATCGGCCAATCCTTGTCGCGATCGGTCTTCTTCATCCGGGTGACCGTGTCGCGATCGGCAAAGTCGGGCTCCTCAGGATCCTGACGCCACGCGGCGGCCCGGGGAGGCCGGCAAAAAAAGTCGAGGTGATGGTCGGGACCACCCCCCACCGTGCGGATGGAAATGTGAGACGACCATCCGCCCTCCAGCCAGCCAGCCTCGAAGGGGGCACCGAAAATCGGGCGATACTGCACGACCCACGGTGGCAGGCGGCGTTCGCACCGCTCGAAGAGTCCGCGAAGCTTCGGCAGCTCCGCGGCCGGGACGATCCAGTCGGAGTCCTTCGTCGTCTGCTGCAGGCCGTAGCGAATGCATGCCATGCCGCTGGTGATCGCAAACGGAATCCCTGCCGCCCGCATCTCGTGGCGGAAAACATCCAAGAATTCAAGCGGCGTCTGCATGCGCCAAGAATACCAGCCCGCCCCGGTGCCGGCTTCAGGAAAAAGGCATGCCGTCTCACGGCCGCCAGGGCCGCCGCCCAGCGGCTCCCCGGCGGTTCGACCGCTGAGGCGGCACCAATACT
>JBJTSM010000750.1:0-4676 GCA_046076685.1 Planctomycetia bacterium
TCCAGCAGATGGGGGCCAACGACAACGTCACCCTCGCCTACTGCCAGGTGCCGGCGGAGATCATCTCGGGGCACGACGTCGTCACCGAGCCCTCGGTGCGGATGATCCAGACGCCCGAGGGCGTGATCCAGGTGCCCGACCCCGGCCTCAAGCCCACGCCGATCCCGCCGTGGATGACGCTGCTGACGGCGATCTTCATGCACGGCAGCATCATGCACCTCGCCGGCAACATGTGGTTTCTGTGGATCTTCGGCGACAACGTCGAAGACGACATGGGCCATGCGAAGTACCTGCTCTTCTACCTGGCCACGGGCATCCTCGCCTCGCTGGCCTTCGTGGCGCTCAACAGCTCCGGGCAGGCGGCGCTGACGCCGTGCCTCGGCGCCTCCGGTGCGATCTCGGGCGTGCTCGGGGCCTATCTCGTCCTCCACCCGCAACGCCGCGTGAGCGTGATTCTCCTGCGGATGATGGTCGACGTGCCCGGCTACGTGGCGGTGGGCATCTGGTTTCTGTTCCAGCTCGTGAGCGGATTTCTCGACCAGGGCGGTGGCGGCGGCGTGGCCTACTCGGCCCACGTGGCGGGCTTCGTGGCCGGGATGATCCTCGCCAAGCCGATGAGCCATCGGCATGTCCGCGCGGAGGCCGACCCGCTGGTCGTGCTTAGGCGGCGGATTCCGTGATCGCAAGCGGAGCCGACCGGGCGGGAACGCGTCATCCCAATTCGATCTCGATCACGTGCTCGCGGCCGTCGTCCACCAGCGCGACCAGGTGGTCGGCCTGCGGCACGCCGTCCACGAGCATCGTACGGATCGGGCCGGGCTCGCGGACACCGTGCCCTGGATGGACGACGGTGATCCGGTAGGTGGTCGCGTAATGGCGATAGCGGATCGTGTAGGCCGGCCAGTCGCGGGGCGGGTGGGGCGAGAGCCGGAGCGTCGTGCCCACCCGCTCGATGCCGAGCAGCGACTCGACCAGCAGGCGATACATCCAGCCGGCCGAGCCCGTGTACCAGGTCCAGCCGCCGCGGCCCGTGTGGGGCGCGACGGCGCAGACGTCGCCCGCGGCGACGTAGGGCTCGACCCGATAGATGGCGATCGCCACCGGCGTGTCGCCGTGGCGGATCGGGTTGATGAGCCCGAAGAGCTCCCATGCGCGGGCATGGTCGCCCAGGGCCGCGCAGGCCATCGCCGTCCAGACCGCGGCATGCGTGTATTGCCCGCCGTTCTCCCGCACGCCGGGTGGATAGCCCTTGATGTAGCCGGGCTCGAGAGCCGCCGTGTCGAATGGGGGCGCAAGCAGCTTCACGAGCCGGTCGGGCCGCGAGACCAGGAGCGTGTCGACGCCGGCCAGAGCCGTGGCGGCCCGCGCCTGGGGGGCCGCCGCCGAGAGCACCGCCCAGCTCTGCACGATCGAGTCGATCCGGCATTCGGCCGAATTGACCGAGCCGAGCGGCAGCCCGTCGTCGAAGCTGCCGCGGCGATACCACGATCCGTCCCAGGCGTTGCCGTCGATGTTCGCCCGCAGGCGACCCGCCTCGATCGAGCAGCGGTCGGCCATCACGGCGTCGCCATGCTGCTCGGCGAGCGTGGCGAAGCGATGGAGCACGTCGTAGAGGAAGAAGGCCAGCCACACGCTCTCGCCGCGGCCCTCCCTGCCGACGAGGTTCATGCCGTCGTTCCAGTCGCCGCCGCGAAAGAGCGGCAGCCCCTGGGCGCCGCAGCCGGCACGGAGGGCCTGGTCGATCGCGCGGACGCAGTGCTCGTAGAGCGGCGCGGTGACTCCGACCGGCTGCGGAAGTTCGTAGACCGAATCCTCGTCGGCCCGGGGCGGCCGGCCGCGCAGGAACGGCACCGGCTCGTCGAGCACGCCCGTGTCGCCGGTCGCCCGCACGTAGCGGCACACGGCCGCCGGCAGCCAGAGGAAGTCGTCGGCACAGTGGGTGCGGACGCCGCGGCCCGCCGGGGGATGCCACCAGTGCTGCACGTCCCCCTCCTCGAACTGCCGGGCCGCCGCCCGGAGGATGTGCTCGCGGAGCAGCTCGGGAGCGGCGTGCACGAGGGCCATCGCATCCTGCAGCTGGTCGCGGAAGCCGTAGCCGCCCGACGACTGGTAGAGCGACGTGCGGCCCCAGAGCCGGCACGACACGACCTGGTGCAGCAGCCAATGGTTGACGAGCGCGTCGACATCGGGATCGGGCGACTCGACCTGCACGGCCGAGAGCCTCTGCCGCCAGCCCGCCTGCACGGCGGCCAGTTCGCGTTCCGCGGCCGCCTCGCCGCGAAACGCCTGCACGAGCCGCTGGGCTTCGGCCACGCCCTCCGCCGCGCCCAGCGTGAAGACGACCGTCCGCCGCTCGCCCTCGTCGAGCAGGACCTGCACCTGCAGCGCCGCACACGGGTCGAAGCCCGCGCCGACGCGGCCGGAGAGTCGCATCCTCTCGAGCGCCGCGGGTGCCGCGAGCGAGCGGTTGCGGCCGATGAATTCGGTGCGGTCGCCCGTCATGGTGCGGGCCACCTCGCTCGAATCGGCGAAGGCGACCATGCCGGCGAAGTCTCCGGCGAACGCGTTGCGGGCGAGCAGGGCGCCGGTGAGGTGATCGACCTCGGTGACGACGTGCAGCTGCGACCGGCTGCGGAGTTCGCCCAGCACCCACTCCCAGTAGCCGGTGATCGACAGCGTCCGCGGCCGGTCGGAGGTGTTCGTGATCTCGAGCCGCACGAACTTCACCGGCTCGTGGGCGGCGACGAAGAGCGTGAGCTCGGTGGCGATGCCGTCGTGCTCGTGGTTGAACACGGTGCTGGCGACCCCGTGCCGCACGGTATACGTGCCGCGGCCGTGGGCCGGATAGGGTGTGGGTGACCAGAAGCGTCCGGTGTCCTCGTCGCGGAGGTAGACCGCCTCGCCGCCGGTGTCGCAGACCGGGTCGTTGGTCCAGGGCGTCAGCCGGAACTCGTGGCTGTTGTCGACCCAGGTGCAGGCGCTGCCCGTTTCGGAGACCACCATGCCGATCCGGGGATTGGCCAGGCAGTTGACCCACGGTGCGGGGGTGTGCGCGCCCGGGGGCAGATGGATCACGTACTCGCCGCCGTCGGCGGTGAAGCCGCCCAGCCCGTTGAAGGCCTGGAGGCTGGTGGGACCACGCAGTGGCGGGGTCGGCGCGGGGGTGAGCGTGGCGGCCGCGGCTGGGGATACCGGTGGGGACGCGGGCAAGGCCGTCGGCCGCCGGGGCTTGAGCGGCGGGATCGCCGTCTCGATCCGGCCGCGGCGCTCCACCTGTTCGACGAGCGTGCCCGCGTCGTCGGTGAGCATCACCCGGGCCGCCGCCTGCAAAAGCAGCCGGTCCTCCTCGGAGAGTTGCTCGCCGCGGCGGACGAAGATGCCGCCCGGGCGGTCGATGAGCCCGGCCTCCGAACTGGCGGAGACGAGATCGAGGATCGACTCGTGCAGCACCTGCCGGTAGACCGACTCGTCCTCGTTCCAGATGACGAGATCGACGTCGAGCCCGTGCATCCGCCACCAGGCATGGCCCCGGATGGCCTCGCGGACGAGTTCGAGCTGGTGGCGGTCGCGGATCCGCACGAGCAGCATCGGCAGGTCGCCCGAGATGCCGTGGCCCCAGAGCCCCGACTGGCCTCGGCGGTTGCGGGCGATCACCGCGGGGTTCGGACGGCGCAGCCGCGACGCATGGACGAGCGAGCCGGCCAGCCGCCCGTAGGCCTGCACCTCCGGCTCCGAGATACCCAGCTGCTGCAGCATGATCGCGCCCCGTGTCCACGCCAGGTCGATGACGCGGTCGGCGAGGCAGGGATCGGAGTATTTGACGGCGATCTCCACCGCCTGTTCCCGCGTCGCCGCGATGCCGGTGACGATGTCGAGCCGCACCGTCTCGCCCGGCTCGAGCAGCACCGTGCGGCGGATGCTTACCACGGGATCGAGCGTGGCGCCGGTGGTGCCGGAGAGCGGCCGGCCGTCCACCGCGGCCGGGGCGCGGGGCGTGCGGCCGCGGCCGACGAACCGCGCGCGGTCGGTCTCGAATGACGGCCCGCCGACGGGGTGCACGACGCGGTCGGTCGGGCAGCTGCCGGTCACGACGTGCAGGAGCCATGGTGGTCGCTCTTCCGGGCCGCGCGGCCGGCGGGAGGCGAGCAGCGCGGGCCGGCCGGGGAGGATCTCGGTCTGCACGAAGAGATTGGAGAACGCGGGATGGGATTCGTCCTGTGCCTGCGGGGCCAAGGCCACCTCCGCATAGGTGGTGACCTCGATCGCGCGGCGGCGGTCGGATCGGTTGGTGAGCGACAGGCGTCGCAATTCCACGTCGTCTTCGGGCGACACGCTGACGAGCGTGTGCGCCTCGATCTGCCAGTCGACGCGGCGGAACTCGGCCCGCGACTGCATGAAGATCGCCTCCCCCTGGCGGCCGCCGCGGGTGGTCGGCTGCCAGGTGTTGGACCAGACCTCGCCCGTGTCGAGATCCCGCAGGTAGCAGAACTGGCCCCAGTCGTCGCGGGTGGCGTCTTCGCGCCAGCGCGTGACGGCCAGGCCGTGCCAGCGGCTCCAGCCGCCGCCGGCGGCGGAGAGGGCGACGTGGTAGCGGCCGTTGGAGAGCAGGTGCATCTCCGGCAGCAGCCGGTCGAAATCGTTCACCACCCGGATCGCGCCGGCCTGCTCGGCGAGCA
>JBJTSM010000751.1:0-3028 GCA_046076685.1 Planctomycetia bacterium
TCACCTGATCCGCAGCCGCTTCACCGTCCACCGTTCGAACGACGGCGACAGCCGACTTCATGAACCGCCCGGTGCCCAGCCGCTGCCGGTTCGCCTGGAGCATGTCGAGTGCCTCGGCCGTACGTCCACGGCGGGCCAGGAAGTCTACCCGTGCGAGCACGCCCGCGGCCGATTGGTCGGCAAGCCGGATAAACAGCATGTCTGCCTCGTCGATCTCACCACACTCCTCCAGGAGCGTGGCCGCCACCACCAGCCGCCGCGGGCCGTCGGTCGATGCCGGCTCCACGGCAGCAAGCCGGCGGACGGCCGCGACCGCGGCGTTCTTGTCTCCCCGCGCCAGCGCGAGCCTCGCCTCGAGCACGATCACTCCGGCCCCCGCGGGCTCCCGGTCGGCCAAAGTCTTCAGGCCGGCCGCCGCCTGCTCCAGATCGCCATGACGGATCAGCATCTCCGCGGCCGTTGCCAGTACGACAGGCGGCAGGTCCGGCCGCGCGGCAAGTTCGATGACCTCCGTCCGGCATTCGTCCCACCGGCCGACCCGCTCGAGCAATTCAGCCCGCTGCATCCGCTCGGCATCCGTGAGCGGCCGTCGCTCGGCCAGCGCCGCAAACCCATTGATCGCCTGCCTCCAGGCCGCCGGCTCGGGCCTGCCGGCGAGGATCACGATGCCGAGCATCATGTCCTGCATGGCCGGCTTCCCGTCGCGGTCTTCGTTGCGAGCCAACCCGGTCAAGGCCTCTTGGACGTCGCGGTAGCCGCCGCTCCGCGCGACCGCTTCGGCCAGCGCGCGGCGGGCCCAGGCCAGCAGGTCGTCGGAGGCGATGCTGTCGCCCGTCGCGTCGACGATCTTCCGCAGCACCTCGCACGCCCGATCGTATCGGCCGGAACCCGCGAGGAGCGTCACCAGCGGACGGATGAACCGCAGATCCTCGGGGCTCAGGGCCACCGCCTTTTCGAGCCGCGCGATGGCGGCGGGCGCGTCTCCCCGCAGGAGTTCGAGGTCGGCCCCCAGCCACTGCAGCAGCGGCCAGCCGGGACGATCGTTCTCCGCCTCGACGAGCATCTTCCGCGCCGCTTCGAGGCGGGCGGCGTCCTCCGCGGCAAGCGGTGCAGGCCGCCCGTCCTGCAACGCCGCAGATCGTGACCCGGCCCGCGCCGCCTCCAAGAGCAGCGTGGCCGCCCTCACGGCCCGACCGTTTGCGGTATCCGCACCGCAGAGGCGGGAGATCGCCTCCGCCGCAGCGCCCGCCTTCGCAGAATCCCGTCGCTCGTAGGCTTGTTCAAAGAGCGCGAAATGAGTCGGCAGATCTTCGGGGTTGGATGCGAGCACCGCCTGCCAGACTCGCTCCGCCCCCTCGTGATCGCCGCGGGCTGATCGCACCGCGGCGACCGCCGCCAGCAGCCGCCCGGACTGCTCCGCCGGCAGCGAGGCTGCCTTCGCCTCGACGCCTGCCAGGATTGCGTCGGCCTCCTGCTCGGGTGCCCGCATGGCCAGTCGGGCCCGCAGCATGAGCAGCCTGGGATCATCGACCAGGCCCGCCGGCACGCTCTCCAGCCGACGCAGGGCCGCCGCGAGGCCCTCCTGTCGGCCGGTGGCGACCACGAGCCTCTCCCAGAGCTGCGGCTCATCTGCGTGGGCCTCGAGAGCCCGCGTGAGAAACAATGGCGCCGTCGGATCCTCGGCGGCGAGGAGGAAGTCGTATCGCAGCACGGCCATCTCGGCATCCGGCACGGCCCCCGATCGCTCGAGGCTGTCGAGCAACGCGACGACCTGCGACCAGTCGCGCTTCTGCACCGGCTGCCGCAGCTGATGGATCCAGCGGAGCCGCAGCAGCGGCTGCCACACCTGCCGCTGCTGCACGAACCGATCCGTCCCAAGCTCGCTGGCGATCGACTCATACTCCGCCAAAGCCTGTTCGGGCCTGTCGCTCGCGGCCAAAGCGGCGGCGCCCGTGATCCGCGCGGTGAGTGACCCGGAATCCCCGCCGAGCACCCGGCGGCTGGCCGCGAGCTGCTCGTCGGCCTGCCCCAGATTGGCGTGGCATTCGGCGAGCAAGAGATCGATCTGCCGCTTCGCGTCGCCCGACTCCGTCACGAGCGGACGAATCGCTTCGAGCTTCTTCAAGGCGGCCAGCCACTGCCGCCGCGCGAGGAGCAGCCGGGCTTCCAGCATGCCGACCGTGGGACTCGGACGCGTCGCCCGCTCCACCAATCCGCGAATGGTCTGCTCGGCGTCGTCGAGTCGGTTGGTCAGCAGCTGGGCGTTGGCCAGCGACAGCAGGAGCGTGGGGTTGTCGGGGAGCCGCTCGAGCGCCGTCTGCAGCGGCTCGAGGGCCTCTTCCGGCACGCCACGCCGCACGGCCACTTCCGCGAGGCACAGCCCGCCATCCGGCAGTTCGGGAAAGAGCTCGCGCATCCGGCCGGCCTGCCGCGCCGCCGCGTCGAAGCTGCCGTCGGCCAGGGCCGTGGCGAAGCCGGCCGCCAGCACGTCGCGGCTGTCGGGCGCAAGCGTCGTCGCCCGCGCGATCTCGTCGGCAGCCCGCCGCGGCTCGCCATGCCGGGCATGCCAGCGGGCCAGGGCCAGCCATGCCCGGTGGTCGTCCGGGGCGGTCTCCGTGAGTTTTGTAAGCACCCGCTCCGCAGCCTGTGGATCCTCACGCTTCTCGGCGAGGATCGTCGCCAGCAGAACCGATGCCTCGGTGACCAGGCGGCCGGGCTTCCACGCGGCGTCGAACACCCTCCCGGCCGCATCGAAGCCGGTGAGCGTGGCGGCCAGCGAGGCGGCGTCGGAGATCATGTCGGTGGCCAGGCAGGTGCGGGCCTCGAGGAGCGTGATCTCGTCGGGATCGATGTCGGACGCCGCGAGTGACTCGGGCGTCGCCGCCGCCGCCTGCTCCCGCAGGAAGACGAGCTGCTCGCGGGCGGTGCCGAATTGTCCGAGCTCGAGCAGGCTCAGCGCGAGCATCCGCCGCAGTGGCAGCGAATCCGGGTTTTTGCGAACGGCGTCGTTGATCGCAGCGAGCGCCCC
>JBJTSM010000752.1:0-2273 GCA_046076685.1 Planctomycetia bacterium
GTGAAGGTCGTGACCGAGGCCCTGCGGCCGCTGGGGGCCGACTACTGTCGGCGGCTCGAACGCGGACTCTCTGGCCGGTGGTGCGACCGCTATCCGAACGCCGGCAAGCGGTCGGGCGCCTTCAGTTCGGGCACCTATGACTCCGACCCCTACATTCTCATGAACTTCCAGGAGGACGTGATTGAGCACGTGTTCACGCTGGCCCACGAGGCGGGCCATTCGATGCACACCCGCTCCTCGGCGGACGCGCAGCCCTACCAGTACTCCGGCTACACGATCTTCGTCGCCGAGGTGGCGAGCACGTTCAACGAGCAGCTCCTCACCCGGCTGCTGCTGCAGCGGGCTTCGTCGCCGAAGGAGCGGGCGGCGATCATCTCCCGGGAGATCGACTCGATCCGCGCGACGATCGTGCGGCAGACGATGTTCGCCGAGTTCGAGCGGCGCAGCCACGCCTCGGCCGAGGCGGGAGAGCCGCTGACGCTCGAACGGATCCGGGGCATCTACCGCGAGCTGCTCGACGCCTATTTCGGACCGCGGTTCGTCATCGACAGGCAATTGGAGCTCGAGTGCCTGCGGATCCCGCACTTCTACAACGCCTTCTACGTGTACAAGTACGCCACCGGCCTCTCCGCGGCGATCACGCTCGCGAAGCGGGTGGCCGAGGGGGGCGCGAAGGAACTGGAGGCCTACCTGGCGTTTCTCAAGGGCGGCTGCTCGAAGTGGCCGCTCGACCTGCTCCGCGACGCCGGCGTGGATCTCGAGAAACCCGAGCCGGTGGCGACCGCCCTCACGCGGTTCGGCGAGCTGGTGGACGAGTTGGGCACGCTGCTTTAGGACGGAGTCTCACTCCGGGCCGCGGACCAGTTCCACCAGCGGACGCACGAAGGAGCCCGTGCCGCCGCCGTCGATCCAGGGGCGGGGCTTCTCCGCGAAGGCGGGGCCGGCGATGTCGACGTGGGTCCAGGGGATGCCGCCCACGAACCGCTCGAGGAACTTCGCGGCGGTGATCGCGCCGCCCCAGCGGCCGTCGCCGACGTTCTTGATGTCGGCGACCTCGCTTTTGATCTGGTCGTCGTAGTCGGGGTACATCGGCATCTGCCAGACGGGCTCGCCGACGGCGCGGGCCGCGCGGGCCACGTCGTCGCAGCAGGGCTGGTCGTTGGTGAAGAGCCCGGCCACGTCGTGCCCCAGCGCCACCATGCAGGCGCCGGTGAGCGTGGCGGCGTCGATGATCCGCCTGGGCTTGTAGCCGCGGACGACGTCGAGCACGTCGGCCAGCACGACCCGGCCCTCGGCGTCGGTGTTGTGCACCTCGATCGTGGTGCCGCTCCGGGCCGTGATCACGTCGCCGAGCTTGTAGGCCGCCGGGCCGGTCATGTTTTCGACCAGACCGATGGCCGCGACGAGGTTCACCGGCAGCTTGAGGGCGGCGATCGTGGCCGCGGCCGCCAGCATCGCGGCGCCTCCGGACATGTCGCACTTCATCGTGAGCATCGAATCGGAGGGCTTGAGCGAGAGGCCGCCCGAATCGAAGGTCACTCCCTTGCCGACCAGCGCGATGTCGGGCTGGCCGTCACCGGCCCCCGGACCCCGGTAGCGGAGGATCACGAGCCTCGGCGCACGGCTCGATCCGCGGCCGACCGCGAGGATCGCCTGGCACCGCTCCCGTGCCAGCTGCTCTTCGTCCCAGATGTCGACCTCCATGCCCGTGCGGCCGGCGACGGCCGCAGCCTCCTCGGAGAACGTCTGCGGGTAGAGGTCGTCGGGTGGCGTGTTCACGAGCCGCCGGGCGAGGTTCACGCCCTCGGCGATCACCACTCCCCGCGCGACCGCCTCCGGCGGCGCCACCAGCCAGACCGTGCTGCCGAACCGGGTGCGTTTCTTCTCGGCCCGGTAGAGATCCTGCCCCACCATGCCGACCGCGGCGCCCGCCACCGCCTGTTCCGTCTGCCGGGTCGACCACGAGCCGTCGGCGACGAACGCGACCTTCGCCCGTGGCCGTCCGGAAAGATGCTTCGCGGCCGTGGCCGCCGCGCGGTAGAGCACGCCCGCATCGACCTCCTCGCGTCTGCCGAGGCCCACCACCACCAGCTGGCCGGCCCTGATCCCGGGGGCCGCAAGAACGGGCACGCACTCGTACCGCTTGCCGGTGATTTCCCCGGCGCCGGCCAGTCGGGAGAGGAGTCCGCCGGTCGCCCGGTCGATCTCGGCGACGGCCCCGGTGCCGATTCCACCCTCGGTGAGAAACGTGACCACTGCGTCGGCTTCGGTGG
>JBJTSM010000753.1:0-3118 GCA_046076685.1 Planctomycetia bacterium
ATGGATCTTCGACTTCAATACGCAGATCGTCATGGTGTCGGAGTGGCCGAGGCCGGACGGATGGGGGAACGGAAGCGGATGCAGACGGGAGACGGCACGTCGAGGGAGTGACCGGTGAACGAGAGTCTGCCAGTTTCGGCGTCGATCGCGAAGACCGTCACGGTGTGGGAATTCTGGCCGGCGGCGAGCAGGAACCGGCCGGACGGATCGATCGTGAAGTTGCGGGGGGTCTTGCCCCGGATCGGCTCCGTCCCCAGGAAGGTGAGCCGCCCGGTGGACCCGTCCACGGCATACATGGCGATCGAGTCGGGCCCCCGGTTCGAGGCATAGATGAATCTCCCGTTCGGATGGGCTACGATTTCGGCGGTCGAAAAGCCCTTCGTGTCGGTGACGTCGGCCGGCAGCGTGGAGACCGCCTCGATCGGCGCGAGCGTGCCCGCCTGCGGATCGAAGGCGAAGGCCGTCACGGTGAGGTCGAGTTCGTTGACCGCGTAGCCGAACCGGCCGTTCGGATGAAACGCGAAGTGGCGTGGGCCGGCGCCGGCCGCGCCGCGGCCGAAGCCGTGGGGCGTGAGCGTGGCCTTGCCGACGTCGAGAGCGTGGATGAACACCTTGTCGACCCCCAGATCGCAGGCCACCGCGAACCGGCCGTCGGCGGAGGGATTGATCGAATGGCCGTGCGGGGCCTCCTGCCGCTGCGGTTTGGGGCCCTTGCCCTCGTGCTGGATGAAGCCGCCGGGCGTTCCCGCCACGACATCGGCGAGGCTGCCGTCGGCGGTGAGACCCAGGCAGATCACGCTGCCGCCGCCATAGTTGGCCGCCAGCACGACCTTGCCGGTGCGGTCGATCGACACGTGGCACGGGCCCGTGCCACCGGAGGACCGGTGATTTTTTCTGGTCAGCTTGCCGGTCGCCTCGTCGATCGCGAAGGAGAGGATGGCCCCTGCCGGCTTGCCGTCGGCGTCGGCCACCTCCGACACGGCATAGAGCACGGGGAGCGTGGGATGCACCGCCAGGAACGAAGGGTTCTTCGCCTCCGCGGCGAGTTCCGGCGGAGTGAGCCTGCCGGTGGCGGCGTCGAACCGCGACACATAGATGCCCGCGCTCTGCTTGGGGCCGCCGCTGTAGGTGCCGAACCAGACGAACGGCCCGCCCGCCGGCTCGGCGGCCGACGCGGCGTCGGTGGATGCCAGCAGGGAGAGCAGCGACAACACGACCGGCAGCAGGCGAATGGCGGTGGATCGCATCGGAAGAGGTCCTCTGTGATGGATGGCCTGAAGATGGATGACCTGGATGGCCATGGATGGCTGGTGCCACGACTCAGTAAGATCGTAACCCCATGACCGACCGACGCAACGACCGGGATTCGCGACCGCCGACGGCCGCCCTGGATGTCGGCCGCGAGGCCCGCAACACGCTCTGGCTCGAACTCTATCAGGTGGTGGTCCGCGTCGGCTGGATCTTCAAGACCGAGACGATCATCATGCCGGCCGTGCTCGACGCGGTGGTCGATTCGGGTCTGCTTCGCGGCCTCCTGCCGGTGCTCAACCGGGGCGGGCAGAGCGTGCCGCCGCTCCTGGCCGCGGGGAGCCTCGCCCGGATGCCCCGCAAGAAGTGGCCGCTCGTGCTCACGAGCCTGGCGATGGCGGCCTGCTTCGGCGGGCTGGCCGTGGCCTGGCCGGCGCTCGCGGCCACGCGGCCCGATCTTCTGGCGGCGCTGTTTCTCCTGCTCTACGCGCTCTTCTCGGCGACGAACGGCTTGAACCAACTCGTCCTGGCGGCGCTGCAGGGGAAGCTCATCTCGCCCGGACACCGCGGCCGGGCGATGGTCGTGAGCGTGGCCGTGGGCAGCGTGCTGGCCATCGTGGCCGCGCTTGCGCTCCTGGGCCCGTGGCTGGCCGAGGCCGACGGCTTCCCCAAGATCTTCGCCGCCACCGCCGTGTTCTTCGCGCTGGCCGCGCTGGCGCCGGTGTTTCTCGACGAGCCCGCGGATGATGCATGCTCCGCGGCGGAGAGCCCGGGGGAATCGCCACGTGGCTTCTTCGGGAGCTTCGTCGGCGGTGTCATGCGGCACGCCGCCGCCGGCGTCGAGGCCTGGCGGCGGACCCTGCGGGAGGACAGGTCGCTCGTGCGGCTGTGTGCCGTGGCCGCCTGCTTCTCGGCGGTGATCATGCTCTTTCCCCACTACCAGGCCTTCGCGCGCGACCGGCTCGGCAGCCGCACGGCCAGCCTGCTGACATGGGTCGTCGTGCAGAACGCGGCCACCGGCATCGTGAGCCTCGTGGCGGGCCCGTTGTCCGACCGCCGCGGCACGCGGATCGTGCTCATCTGGCTCGTCGCGCTCTCCTCGCTCACGCCGCTGGTCGTGACAATGCTCTCGCTCCTGCCGCACGAGCAGGCAGTGGAATGGTTTTGGATCGTCTACGTGCCGCTCGGCCTCAATCCGATCTCGCTGAAGATCTTCACCAACTACGCGCTCGAGCTGGCCCCGGCCGCGGCCGACCATCCGCGGTACGTGAGCATCGTGGGGGCGGCGCTCGCCCTGCCGTTCGTGGTCTCGCCGCTGGTGGGGCTGGGGGTCGACACCCTCGGCTTCCGGCCCGTCTTCGTGGCGGGGGCCGGGGCGATCGCCGCCGGCGCGGTCGTCGCCCTCGGCCTGCCGGAACCAAGGCACCGCCAGGGACTGGCTCCGGCTGCGCAGCAGTCGGTGCCTGTCCCTGTGCGTAGCCCCGGTCCAGCCCGGTAAAACCAGCGGCTCCTTTTCGATTGCTCCGGGGGGAGCCGGGCCCTATGCTGATGGCGTCGCACGGGTGTCCGTTGCGGGAATTCGAAACAGCTTGGAGGCATGTGCCATGAAGTCTTTCCGGATGATGGGTCTGATGGCGCTGGTCGTGGCGGTGTGTTGCTCGGCCGCCGTCGTGTCGGCTGCCCTGAAGGAGCCGAAGGATGCGAAGTGCCCGGTGTCGGGCAAGGGCTGCAATCCCGAGAAGAGCGCCGACTTCGCCGGCGGCAAGGTCTACTTCTGCTGCGGCAACTGCGAGAACGCCTTCAAGGGCGACTCCTCCAAGTTCGCCGCCAAGGCCCACCAGCAGCTCGTCTCCACCGGTCAGCTCGTGCA
>JBJTSM010000754.1:0-4413 GCA_046076685.1 Planctomycetia bacterium
GAGGAGGCCGTGTTTCTCATCGTGTCGCTCGTGGCCGTCGTCTCCGCCGCCGCGACGATCCTCTCGCGGTCGCCGGTCTACGCGGCGATCTGGTTCGCCCTCTCGCTGGCCGGGGTGGCGGGCGTGCTGCTCGTGCTCGGCGCCCAGTTTCTCGGCGTGGCCACGGTCGTGGTCTACGCCGGCGCGATCCTCGTGATGTTTCTCTTCGTGCTCATGCTCGCGCAGCCGGCGGGGCTCGCCCCCTACGACCGGGTCTCGAGCGAGCCGTTCCTCTCGGCGATCGCCGGCGCCGTGCTGCTCGGCATCCTCTCGCTGTCGATCGGCCGGCTCTCCGCCCCGCCCGCCGCCTGCTGCAGCCTGCCGTCGCAGGCCGCGGCCGCCGGCGGCACGGCCGAGCCCGTCGTGCCCGCGGCACCGGCCGTCGATCCGCTGGCCGCCGACCAGGTGGCCCGGCTCGGCGGCGAACTCTTCGGCCGGCATCTCGTCGCCGTCGAGGCGGCGGGCGTGCTGTTGCTCGTGGCGCTCATCGGCGCGATCGCCGTCGTCTCCCGCGGCGAGGCCGCCCACGCCGCTTCGACTCCCGCCGCGCCGCAGGCCGCCACGGCCAGGAGCCCCGCCCGATGAACACGCCGCATTCGCTCGCGCTTTTGCAAAACGCCCTCACGGTGGGCGCCATCCTCTTCAGCCTCGGGCTCGTGGGGATCCTCACCCGCCGCAACCTGATCGTGATGTTTCTCTGCGCGGAGATGATGCTGCAGGGCATCTCGGTGAGCCTGGTGGCCTGGAGCCGCTACCACGGCGACTGGGGCGGGCAGGTGCTCGTGATCTTCGTGCTCACGGTGGCGGCCTGCGAGGCCGCGGTGGCGCTCGTCTTCGTGCTGCAGGCCTTCTCCCGGACCGGCCGGCTCGATGCGGCGGCGTGGCAGTCGCTCCGCGAGGCCACCATGCCCCGCACGATCGACCATGAACTGCCGCCGATCGACTCCGCCGCACCGCGGTTCCCCACGCTCACGCCCGCCGGCATCCTTCCCCCCGCCGACGAGGACGAGCGGCTCCAGCGGGAGCACGTCTAGCCCGGACGGCTCCTGCGGTTTCCCCCTCCATCTCTCCGACCTCCATCCGCTCCATGCAAGAACTCTCCCCCGCAACACTGCTGGTGCTCGTGCCGCTCCTGCCCCTCGCAGGGGCGATCTTCACCGTGCTTCTGGGCCGCACGCTCGGCTCCCGGGCCCACCTGCCCGCGGTGATCGGCATCGCCGGGGCCGCCGGCGTGGCCGTCATGCTGCTGGCCGCCACGGCCCGCGACGTGAGCCCAGCCCACGGGGCACATGCCGAGCCGGTGAGGCCCGTGGAAATGATCTCCACGCTCTGGCAGTGGGCCTCCTTCGACCGTGCCTACACGCCCCCTGCCGGCAGCCCGGCCGCCGACCCGCGGCTCGAGGCCCGGGATCTCGCGGCGGGGAAGGACGTCCGCGGCTTCTCGCTGCCCGTGGCGCTGCGGCTCGATCCCCTCACCGCCACGATGCTCACGATCATCACCTGCGTCGGCCTGCTCGTGGCCATCTACTCCACCGGCTACATGCACGGCGATCCCGGGTATCCCCGGTTCTTCGCGCTGGTGGCGATGTTCGTCTTCTCGATGTCGATGCTGGTGGCCGCCAGCAACTTCATGCTCGTCTACGTCTTCTGGGAGGCGGTGGGCGCCTGCAGCTACCTGCTCATCGGCTTCTGGTTCACGAAGCCCGAGGCGGCCCGCGCCGCGAAGAAGGCGTTTCTCGTCAACCGGGTGGGCGACTTCGGCCTGGCGATCGCCGTCTTCATGCTTTGGATGACCTACGGCACGCTCAACTTCCACGACACGATCAGCCCCGACGGCGTGATCCTGCCCGGCATCCTCGGGCAGACCCGCCTGGCCGACGCCGCGGGCTACGCGGGGGGCGCGGTGGGTACCGCGATCTGCCTGCTCTTGCTGCTGGCCGCCTGCGGCAAGAGTGCGCAGTTGCCGCTGCATGTCTGGCTGCCCGACGCCATGGAGGGCCCCACCCCCGCCAGCGCGCTCATCCATGCGGCCACGATGGTGACGGCGGGCATCTACCTGATCACCCGGTGCGCGCCGCTCTTCGCCGCCTGCCCCGGGGCGCTCACGGTGGTGTCGATCGTGGGCGCGACGACGGCGCTCGTCGCGGCGCTCATCGGCACGGTGCAAAACGATCTCAAGCGGGTGCTCGCCTATTCGACGATCAGCCAGCTCGGCTACATGTTCGCGAGCCTCGGCACCGGCACCCTGCTCGGCTTCACCGCGGCGATCTTCCACCTGCTCACCCACGCCTGCTTCAAGGCGCTCCTCTTCCTCGGCGCGGGCTCCGTGATGCACGCCATGGGGGGCGTGATCGACATGCGGCGGTTCGGCGGCCTGCGGCGGGTGATGCCGATCACCGCGGCCACCTTCCTCGTCGGCTCGGCGGCGCTGGCCGGCGTGGCGCCCTTCGCCGGCTTCTTCAGCAAGGACGAGATCCTCGCCGCGCTCCACGCGAAGGGCTGGCCCGGGGCCCACGATTCGCACCATGCGATCGAGGCGACCGACAGCCCCTTCCGACCGGCCGTCTTCTCCCCTGCGGTCGGCTCGCACGGCGGCCATGCCGACACCGCCGCCGCGGTCGGCCTCGACGCCCTCGACCGGCCGGAGACCTGGCAGATCCTCTTCTGGATGTCGCTCGTCACGGCCGGCCTGACAGCCTTCTATACCTTCCGCGCCGTCTTCATGACCTTCACCGGACCGACGCGGGTGCCGGAGGGCGCGCATGGGCACGGTGCCGGACATGGGCACCACGGCGACCACGACGCCGGCCACCATGATTCACATGGCCACGTCTCCTACGAGTCGCCCGGCACCATGACGCTGCCGCTGGTGATCCTCGCGGTGCCGTCGGCGCTCGTCGGCTGGCTGCTCTTCAGCACCAACTGGCTCGCGCATTTCCTGTCGGCGACGCCTTCGCTCACGGCCCCGGCCGTGGCCGCCACCGCCACGCCGCACGCGTTCCACCTCAACCTGGCGATCCAGGGCACGCTCGCCGCCGCCATCGGCATCGTCGTCGCCGCCATCGGCTACCTCGGCCGCCGCAGCGACGGCCCGGCCCTGGAACGATTCCTGGGACCCCTCCAGACGCTCTTCGCCAACAAGTTCTATTTCGACCAGATCTACGCCGCGCTCGTCGTGCGGCCGCTGGAAGCCCTGGCCCTCGTGGCGGCCCTCTTCGATCGCTACGTGATCGACGGCGCGGTCGACGGGATCGCCTGGCTGCCCTCCGCCCTGGGCGGCATCGTCCGCCGCGCGCAGTCGGGCCTGCTGCAGCGCTACGCCCTGGCCGGCGTCGTCGGCGTGCTGGCGATCGTCGTCCTGCTGGCCTGGCAGCTTCGCAGCTGAGGTCCGCTTCCCGCTCACCCCAGACACCCTTTCCATCTTTCGGCAGTTCAAACCTCCATGAATGGCTTCTCCCCTGCGACGCACCTCCTGCTCGTGATCGCCACGCCGCTCGTCGGCGCGGTCGTGGCCTGGGTGCTCGGTAGCCGCGGGCTGTCGGCGGTGCGGCAGAGCGCGGCCGTGACGGCCCTGATCACGCTCGTGAACGCCGGCTGGCTCGTGCTCCGCTACCTCCAGAGCCCGGAGGCCGCGGCCGGCCAGGCCTACGCCGTCTCCTCGGCTCCCTGGCTGGTGGGCGGCATCTTCGACGTGCGGCTCTCGCTGGGGCTCGACGGCCTTTCGATCTGGCTCTTCGGCCTCTCGGCGCTCCTCTCGCTCACGGCGGTGCTCGTGAGCTGGAACGCGATCCGCGAGAAGCCGGTCGGCTTCTACGTGCTCCTGCTGCTCCTCGAGGCGGCGATGCTCGGCGTGTTCGCGGCCCGCGACGTGATCCTGTTCTACGTCTTCTTCGAGTTCACGCTCGTACCGCTCTTCTTCCTGATCGGCATCTGGGGCCACGAGGAACGGCGACGAGCCGCGGTGAAGTTCTTCATCTACACGCTCGCCGGCAGCGTGCTCGCCTTCCTCGGCCTGCTCGCGATCGTGCTCTGGAACGCCTCCCACACCGGCGTCGTCACGTTCGACATCGCCGACCTCACGGCCGGCACGGCCGCCCACCCGCTGCCGATGGATGCCGAGCGGGGCTGGCTGCAATTGATCGTGTTCCTCGCGCTCTTCGCCGGCTTCGCCGTGAAGGTGCCGATCGTTCCCTTCCACACCTGGCTGCCGCTGGCCCACGTGGAGGCGCCGACCGGCGGCAGCGTCGACCTCGCGGGCGTGCTGCTCAAGATCGGCATCTACGGTTTCCTGCGGTTTTCGCTCCCCATGCTGCCCGACGCCACCGCCGCCGCCGCCCCGTGGCTCTTCGGCCTGGGCGCCGCCGGCATCCTCTA
>JBJTSM010000755.1:0-3134 GCA_046076685.1 Planctomycetia bacterium
CAGATCGGCCCGCGGCGGTATCCGCCCGCGTGGGGACGCAACAAGAAGGAGGCGGAGCAGCGTGCCGCCTCCAACGCGCTCTCGGAGCTGCAGCTCGAATCAGCCACCCGCGCCGCCGCGGGCGAGTAGCGGTTTCACCAAAAGCCCCCGGCGGAAGCCGGGGGATGACGCGTTCCATGCCGATCGGCGGCAAACAACCGGAGCCGCGTCCCCTCTTCCGCCCGTCACGGCCGTTGCTTGCTGGTCATCGTCTTCAGATAGGCGGTGGGCGAGACGCCCTCGACCCGCTTGAAGGATCGGGAGAGCTGGAACTCGCTCGAATAGCCGAGCCGACGGGCCACCTCCCTGACCGTGAATCGTTCGTTGACCATCAGCTTCTTGGCGGTCTCGATCTTCACGCGGACGATCGTGCGGTGGGGCGTTTCGCCCGCCAGCGACGAATAGGCGTGGGCGAACACGGAGACGCTCAGGCCCACGTGCGCGGCGAGCTGGGCCACCCGCAGCGGCTCGTCGATATGCGCGCGGATGAAGCGATCGACCTGCTCGACGAGGCTGTCGGCGTCGGTCTTGGTGGAATACTCCCGCACCAGCCGCAGCCGCGGCTCCACCGGCTGCGACGTGACGACCAGCGCGATCAGGTCGAGAAACGCGGCCTGGGCGCGGAGGGCGTGGCCGGCCCTGCGGTAGTAGACGTGATGGCTCACCTGCGCGAGATGGTGGGCGACGAGCTGGTCGGGGTCGAGCAGGTGGCAGTAGCCGCCGTCGGCGGTGAGATCGAGGAACGCCTGCTCGAGCCGTCCGGCGAGCGAGAAGATCACCCACGACTCATACTGCGACTGCCCCTTCGTCTGCCACTCCAGGTACCGCAGCTTCGGGCGGTAGAGGGCGACGGTGCCGGCCTTGCGGGTGAACGGCTCGCCGCGTTCGATGCGTTGCCGCTGGTCGCTGTGGATCGTGTCGATCACCCAGCCCGGCCACCGCGACGGCACCCAGCGGCTCTTCGGAAACGGCGTGAGCCCGTCGTTGGCCGACGTCAGCACGGCTTCGAGTCGCTGATCCTGCAGGGTGAGGTGGCCGCCGAGTCGCATGGCAGGGGCCGAATGTACCACGCCGCGAAAAAGGGGAGATTCTGCTTTTTCATCTTTGGGTGCGGTGCGACTGGACGAGGGATGAAAAAGCAGAATGTCCCCTTTTTGTCCCCGTTTTGTCCCACAGAAAATGATATGCCGGCAGCAGGATTTGCCATGGTCGCCGCTGCGACGAAACGTTTGGTTTAGGAGTGCGGGTGAGCCCATCCAGTCCCGCAGTGTCGCCAAGGCAGTTATCCCCCAAGGCAGCGATCCCAGGAAAGGCGAGGGAAACCGATGACAACCACCAGTCCATTCAAACACGGAGCCCATCAGGCGTGCACCACGCGAAACAGGGTGGGGTTCACACTCGTGGAGCTGTTGGTCGTGATCGCCATCATCGGCACGCTCGCGGGCCTGCTTCTGCCGGCCGTGCAGACGGCGCGGGAAGCGTCGCGGCGGTCGGTCTGCGCAAACAATATGAAACAGATCGGAATCGCCCTCCACAACCACGAGAACGCGAAAAAAGTTTTTCCGTGGGGCGGCAGCATGGGAAACGATTTTATGAACGGCGTGAACACGGGAAACCACGGCTTCAACTGGCGAGTGTTCATCCTTCCGTATGTCGAGCAAAACAGCCTCTGGGACCAGCTGTCGCTGTTGGACCCAACGTCCGCCGGCTGCTCCAGTTCGACCTGGAAAGCGATTCCTCAGCATCAGACGATCATCGACACCTACGTTTGCCCGAGTGAAACGTCCCGCCGGACAGTCGCGGGCTACACAGGCTCCTATTCGCCGGGTACCGCCGCAATCGCCAACTACTCAGGGAGTGCGGGGCCCGTCGCCGTTTACCCTTATTCGGGCAGTCTTTCGTGCGGTCTCTGCCTGGCCAGCCAAGCGAACTGCCTTTGCACCAACCAACCTGGATGGCATTACGCCTCGGTTGACATCAATGGTGGCTCCGGGATGTTCGCCCTGCGGAAGACCTATTTCAACTCGAAAAACGTCGCGGACGGAACGTCGAAGACGCTTTTCGTCGGAGAGACAAAGGTAGGAGCAACCGTGAATGGCCCGGGGCCCCAAGACACCAAGGCGGTCAACCAGTGGATGGACCCAATTTCCCTGGCGTCGACCGTGCATGGGGTGAACGTGTCCACCTACAACATCAGATATTTCGACAGAAGTTTCAGTAGTTTTCACCCCGGCGGTGCCCATTTCGTATTTGTGGATAGCTCGGTGCAGTTCATCGACGAAACGATCGACCTGTTTGTGCTGTCCTATCTCGGCACCCGGGCCGGCGGCGAGTCGAACACGAACTTTTAGCGAGGCTGGCCAGGCATGGCGTTCCTTCATTCGATGGCAGCGGCGGGTCTTCGCCGTCGCCGTGTTTCATCGGCAAGGCGGCCCCTGGCGGCGACCGCTCGTCGCGCCGTTTCCGGGCTGCTCGTCCTCTTGGTCTGCGTCGTGCTGACGGGCGGTTGCGGTCCTGCTGGGCCGGTCATGGTCCCGGTACGAGGGACCGTCACGTACAAGGGCCGCCCTGTGACCAATGGCACGGTCATGTTCAGTCCTGCTCAGGCCAACCAGGGGCGGGTGGCGCTGGCCAACATCGGCGCTGACGGCACCTTCGCTCTCTCCACGTTCCGGCCGCGGGATGGAGTGCTCCCCGGAACCTATGGCATATCGATCACGTCGACGATCAAGGGGACGGAGCCGATCGAGCGAGACCGGGGGACTGGCATTGGCGGCAAGTCGGCGATCCCCGTTCATTACGCCGATCCCGCGACGTCCGGCTTGACGGAAACCGTCGGCACGGCCGGCAAAGTGCTCGCATTGGATCTGAAAGATCCCTGACGGGCAAAAGGTGCCAGCCACCAGGTCTGGGTCAAGGTCCGGATCGTGATGGACGGCGTCATCCCCTCGCTGCCGCGAGGGGCTTCGGGGGATGGGGATGGTCGTTCCACCAAAAGCCCCCGGCGGAAGCCGGGGGACGACGCGATCCATTTGCGAAAAAGGGGACATTCTGCTTTTTGATCCACCGTCCATTCGCACCGGGCGCAGAGATGA
>JBJTSM010000756.1:0-11570 GCA_046076685.1 Planctomycetia bacterium
GGGGGGGTGGGGGGGATGTTTCCCATGCCAAACATGGCATGGCTCTTTCCCCCCTAGCTGATCACGAATTTCTCGAGTTTTCGCGGCCCGTCGCAACATCCTGCCACCGTTCGACTTGAGCGGCGTGCTGCTCGGCGCAAGTCCAGCAAAGTCGACGTGACGCACACACCCTTCCTGACCCCTCCTGCTTGCCAATCGCCTGTGGCTGCTCTTCAATCGCGGACCCTCCAGACCTGAAACCAAGGAAAGGGTTTTGTCATGAAGATCATGAGCACCACGCTCGCCGTTGCCGTCATTGCCGCATGGGTCGCGCCGGCGACCGCCGCCACGCCGGATCGCACGGCCGCCGTAAACGCCGTCGCGATCCAAAGGCTCGACGACTACGCGGCCGCCGGGGAGGCCGCCAAGCAGGCCGGAGCGATGCTGCTGGTGTCGGTGGAACCGGGCTCGGGCGGAGAAGCCGATCCGGCAGGCCAGCGGCTCGCGCGGGCCGACGTGCAGGAGCGATTCGCGCGGAGCGGCACGCCCTGGGTGTTCTGCCGGCTTGGCATGGACACGGCGGCGAAGCTCGTGGCCGACCCGGCTCTGGTCGAGATGCGGCGCGGTCCGGGCATCTTCGTCGTCGATCACACCGACGGGCCGCTTTCCGGTCGGATCGTATCGATCCTGCCACGCACCGGCGGGAAGTATTACCAGTTCAGCCCCTCGCACATCGACGAACTGGCGACACTTCCCCCGGGCACGCTGACACAGCGATCGATGATCTTCGCCGTGAGGATCCACCCGGAGCATCCGCAGAGCACGACGGGCACATGCGAGCCGATGCTCTGCGAGGAAGCCGCGTCACACTCGGCGCATCAGGCCCGCATCCGGGTGCAGGGGCACCATGATTGGGGCACCCGGTCGCAACGGATCGTGGGCGCCATCGGCGGGGCGGGCTCGGCATCGGAAGTCTGCGCCGAGAGCTGGGAAAACCAGGATCTTCTCGACTCGTGCGTCGACTGCGTCGCGAGCTGGCGGCAGTCACCGGGCCATTGGCGCGGCGTGAGCAGCCCGCAGTCGGCGTATGGCTACGACATCCGCCGCGGCTCCAACGGCATCTGGTACGCCACGGGCATCTTCGTGAAGGAGCGGTAGGGCGATGCGCGAGCCGGGGCCGGCCGGTTCACGCGAACGCCCGCTCGGTCGCCGGCAGGACGAAGATCTTGCCGTCTCCCATGCGGCCCGTGCGGGCGACCTCGACGATGCGATCGACGACCTCGTCGACACGGGCGTCGTCGACCCAGAGCTGGATCTCGACCTTCGGCAGGAAGGCCAGTGCGTAGTCGCTCTCGCCGTATTGATCGAGATAGCTCTTCTGCCGACCAAACCCCTTCACCTCCCGGACGGTGCAGGCCTCCAGCGGCGCGAACTTGAGCGCCTCGAGCACCCGCTCCGCGAGGAAGGGCTTCACGATGGCGATCACTTCTTTCATGGTCGGAGGCCCGCCAAGAACAACATGGCAGGACGCCATGTTGTTCGCGTATTCAGCTGAAAAAGTTTTCGCCGAAGAGGTTCATCGGGGGGCAGGTGGTGACGGTGATGTCACCCTTCACCTTCGTCTGGCAGGCGAGCCGCATCGTGCTCTCGTTGCCGATGTAGGCCAGCGACACCGCCATGCGGGCCGCCTCGAGGATGCCCCGCCGGCTGCAGTTCTCCATCCCCTTGGTGATCAGCACCCGGCAGCTGCCGCACGACCCCATCCCGTGACAGTTCGCGATCTTGTGGATGCCCGGATAGAGGGCGACGCCCGCCGCCAGGGCCTCCTTGCGGAGGTTGGCCCCCTCGGGAACCTGGATTTCCTTTTTTTCGTTGGCGAACGTGATCGTGGGCATCGGATTTCTCTCGCTTGAGGGGGTGGGTTTGACCGATACTGTAGCCAGCGCGGGAAAGTCCTTCCAGCAGACGCGAACCAGAACGGAATCAGGCCGGAACCACGCCGGAATCGGAGCCCATGGCGGAACTCACGAAATACCAGCAGTCGATCGTCAAGAACTACTACGACAACCTCGACACGGCCCTGCTCCAGCGGCTGGGGGAGCAGGTGACCGACCTCTACCTCGCGGAGGGGAAAAAGCGGGCCAAGCTCTGGGAAACCGTGGAGAAGTCGCTTGCCAAGCTGGGCGTGCCCAAGAGCCGCATCGCCACGATCGTGAAGTCGGACGACGCCCGCCAACTCGCCAAGATCCTGCAGGAACTGCTGGCGAAGGATTGACCACCCGGCGGCCGTGCCCCATCCTGTGAGGCTTCCACCCTCCGGGAGCCCGTCCATGAGCACGAGCACGACCACGCCTGCCGCCGACCGCACCGCCCTGCTCGAGTCTTTGCGCTGGAAGAAGTTTCCGGTGCTCGACGACGGCTTCGTGGCGCTCGTCGACTGCATGGGCGACGACGGCTCCGTCGTGCAGGCCGCGCGGGTCAGCTACGGTGAGGGCACCCGCAAGGTGAGCGACGATCGCCAGCTCATCCGCTATCTCCTCAGGCACGCCCACACCACGCCCTTCGAGATGGCGGAGGTGAAGTTCGTGGTGCGGGTGCCGATGGACTGCTGGCGGCAGTGGATCCGGCACCGCACGGCGAGCGTCAACGAATACTCCACGCGGTATTCCCTGGCGATCGACTCGATGCAGTCGACCACCGACGAAGAGTGGCGCAGCCAGGCCGCGAACAACCGGCAGGGATCGGCCGGCGTGCTGCCACCCGCGGCGGGCCATGCCCTCACGCAGTCGGAGCAGGAACTGCAGCGGCTCGCGCGGCGGGTCTACGAGGAGCGGCTGGCGGCCGGCATCGCGCGGGAGCAGGCGCGGAAGGATCTGCCGCTCTCCACCTACACCGAGGCCTACTGGAAGATCGACCTCCACAACCTGCTCCATTTCCTGGCCCTGCGGATGGACTCCCACGCGCAGCTGGAAATCCGTCGCTACGCCGAGACGATCGGCCGGGAGATCGTGCAGCCGCTCTTTCCGCTCGTGTGGGAGGCGTTCGTCGACTACCGCCTCGAGTCGTTGCGGCTCACGAAGCTCGACCGCGAGGTGATCCAGCGGCTGGCCGCCCGCTCGGGTGCGCACGGCCTGCCCGCCGGCCACGCCGACTTCCTGGCCGCGCAGGATGCCTCCTGGGCAGGCCTCGAACGCTGCCGCGAACGGGACGAGTGCCTCGCCAAGCTCACGAGCCTCGGCCTCGTGCGGCCGGCCGAAACCGCCTGATTCCCCGCGACCGCACGCCCCCTGCTCTTCCCTTCCCTTTCCTCTCCCCGGGAGCCCGACACCGATGCCATCCCCCTCCGAAGAAGTGCTCGAACTCAACCGCCGCCTGCTCGCGGCCGTCGCCTCCGGTGACTGGAAGACCTACTGCCAGCTGGTGGCCGAAGACATCACCTGCTTCGAGCCCGAGGCCCGCGGGCACCTGGTGGCGGGGCTCCCCTTCCACGAGTTTTATTTCAAGCTCCCGGCGCCGGCCGGCGAGGGAAAATCCCCGGCCCCGGCCAAGCCGGTGACCACCACCATGA
Organism: Planctomycetia bacterium; assembly: GCA_046076685.1. Taxonomy (GTDB): domain Bacteria; phylum Planctomycetota; class Planctomycetia; order Pirellulales; family UBA1268; genus CAMCQY01. The sequence goes on from JBJTSM010000756.1 coordinate 3,548, forward strand.
CTTCGCCGACGGTGAAGCTGCTCGCCGCCGACGTGGCGCTCGTGGCCTATGTCCGGCTCACGCAGACGCTCGACGACTCGGGCAAGCCGGTGACCCGCAGTTCGGAGGAGACGCGGATCTGGCAGAAGCAGGCCGGCCATTGGAAGCACGTGCACTTCCACCGCAGCCTGCCGTCGTAAGGAAAACATCGCATCGTGCGCCCGACGGGCGGATGCCCGATCCCCCGGCTCGCGCCGGGGGCTTTTATGCGCCATGCAAGCCCTGAGCGCAAGCGACGGGATACGGTCGAATCACCCCCGGCCCGATCCCCCGGCTCGCGCCGGGGGCTTCTATGCGCCATGCAAGCCCTGAGCGCAAGCGACGGGATCTGGTGCGGCTCGATTGAAGCCGCACCGCATTCCCTCATGCCCGCAGCACGACCTCGACCTCTTCCCCCGCCTCGTACCGCCGGCCTCCGGCGGGCAGCGCGATGAGGCCCGCCGCGCCGGCGAGGCCGAGCAGGTCCGACGACCCCGTCCAGGGCAGCGGCGTCGCCGCGAGCCCGTCCGCCGCCTCCGCCAGCCGGCAGGGCAGGTAGACCGGTCGATCCGCCGCGGCCTTGGCCGCGGCGGCGAGGCGGGCGCGGCTGCGCGGCAGATGCCAGGCGTCGCGTGGACGGCCCGCGAGCATCGCGATCGCCGGCCGGGCGAAGAGTTCGAAGCAGACGAGGCTGCTCGCCGGGTTGCCGGGCAGACCGAAGACAAGCGTGGACGCGGCCCCCTCGCGACGGAACACGCCGAACCAGACGGGCTTGCCCGGCCTCAGCCGCACCTTGTGAAACACCTTCTCCACACCGCACTGCCGGAACATCTCCGGCACGAGATCGAGGTCGCCCGCCGACACGCCGCCCGACAGCACGAGCACGTCGGCCGCCAGTCCCTGGGCGACCGCCGCGCGGATCGCCTCCGGCCGGTCGGCCGCGATCCCCAGCGGAATCGGCTCGGCCCCGAGCAGCTGCACCGCGGCGGCGATCATCGGGCCGTTGGAGTTGCGGGTCTGGCCGAAGGCGGGCACCGCGTCGGGAGGCACCAGTTCGCTGCCGGTGGAGAGGATCGCCACGCGGACCGGCGACGGTACGAAGACGTGCGTCGCCCCCGCCTCCGCCGCGAGGCCGATTTCGGCGCTGCCGAGGCGCATGCCGGCGGCGAGCACCTCCTGCCCGCGGCGAAACGCCGCTCCCTGCCTGGCGATGTGCTGGCCCTCGCGAAACCGCTCGTCCAGCAGCCGCACCCGCCCACCGGCGTGCACGCGGGCCGTGTCGTCCACGGCGCACTCGACCGGCACCACCGCGTCGGCCCCGGACGGAATCGGCGCGCCGGTCATGATCCGGGCGCACGCCCCGCGGCCGATCGTGAGGGTCGTCACGTCGCCGGCCGCGAGATCGACCGCCACGTCGAGCGCGACGACTTCCCGTGAGCCGGCGGAAAATTCCCCGCCGCGCACCGCGAAGCCGTCCATCATGGCACGGTCCCAAGGCGGCGAATCGACGTCCGAGACGACCGGGGCGGCCAGCGTGCGACCGCAGGCGGCGAGGAGCGGCATCCGGCGGGGCGACAGCGGCGCGGCATGCCGCTCGACGAGCGCGATCGCCTCCGGCAATTCGATCATGCCGCCACCGCGCCGGTTTTCAGGAAGCCGCGGAGGAGATCGTAGCCGGCCGGCGTCAGGAAGCTCTCGGGATGGAACTGCACGCCGTAGATCGGCAGCGTGCGGTGGCGGATCGCCATGATCTCGCGGCTGCCGTCGGGCGCATGGGCCCAGGCATCGACCTCGAAATCCCGCGGCAGCGTCGGAGGATCGATGACGAGGCTGTGGTAGCGGGTGGCCTCGATGGGGCTCGGCAGCCCGGCGAAGAGCCCCTTGCCGGAGTGCTCGATGCTGTCGACCTTGCCGTGCATCGGCCGCTGCGCCCGCACGATCGTGCCGCCGAAGACCTGGCCGATCGACTGGTGCCCGAGGCAGACACCGAGGATCGGCATGCGTCCGGCGAAGCGTCGCACCACCTCGCAGGAGATGCCGGCCTCGTCGGGGGTGCAGGGGCCGGGGGAGAGCACGATGTGGCTGGGCGCCTTGGCGGCGATCTCGTCGCCGGTGATCGCATCGTTGCGATGCACCTCGATGGGCACGCCGGGGGCGACCTCTCCCAGCCGCTGGACGAGGTTCCACGTGAACGAATCGTAGTTGTCGATGAGCAGGATCATGGTTGGTTGGAAAAGGGGACGCAGCTCTTTTTTTTCTTGAAAAAAAGAGCTGCGTCCCCTTTTCCTCGAGCAGGGTCGCGGGATGCCCTTCGCGCTCGATGAGCGGCATGACGTGGGGCTTGTAGATCGTCGTGTAGGCCTCGGCGAGGCGATGCTGATCGAGCGCCTCCTGTGAGGCCCAATGCTCCACGAGCACGAAGCGGCGCGGCTCCGCCTGCGAGTGGTAGACATCGAACCGCAGGCAGCCCGGCTCCGTGCGGCTCTTCCGCATGGCCTCCGCGAGATGGTCGCGGATCGTCGGCACGTCGGCGGGGTTCCTGGCGAGCAGCAGCACGTTCAAGCAGATCATGGGCGGTGGTTGGGAAGGGGCTTCGAAGCCGACAGACGAACTCGATTTCTCCCCTACTCTACCAGCAGCCTCGGCCCGGCGGCGATCGCCGCGGCGGAGACCGGCAGGACGGCCGAACGCCGGGCCAAAACCCGCAGGTACGGGGGCACGAAGGCGGCGCGGTGGGCGAACGAGCCGGCCGCCGGCGCCGTGTGGTCGGGCTCGCAGACATCCTCGATCGTGAACCCCGCGGCACAGAGGCCGCCGAGCAGGGCGGTGAGCGAGTGGATGAATTCCTGGGTGCCCGCCTCGCGCAGCCGCGACGGCGGCTCCGGCGGCAAGGGGCGGCCTCCGGCCTGCGGATGCACGAGTTCATAGCGGCCCGCGGCCCCGGGCTGGGCAGATGCCTGCAGGCTCGTCGGCGCCTTGTGCTGGCTGACGTAACACCCGCCGGGCTTCGTGACGCGGGCCACCTCGCGAAACACCCGGCCCACGTCGGGCACGTAGCAGGTGCTGACCGGATGGATGACGAGATCGAAGCGGCCCGCCGCCAGCATGGAGAGATCGTCCATCGATCCCTGCAGGATCTCCATGTCGATCCGACGTTCGCGGGCCACCTGCCGGTCGAGTTCGAGCATCACCGGCGACAGATCGACGACGACGACCCGCGCGCCCGCCGCCGCATAGAGCGGGCCATGCTTGCCGCCGCCGGCGGCCAGGCACAAGACCTCGAGGCCGTCGAGTCGCTCGGGCAGCCACGGGCGGCCCGTCGTCCCGCCGCTGCCGAGCCAGCCGCGCGGATCGGCGAACGCCTCGTCGGCCGCGGGCCGGGCGAGCGCGGCCCGGCCGGCCGCCAGCCGGTCCCAGGCCCGGGCATTGTGGTCGAGCACGTGCTGACGGCCGGGCGATCCCGATTCGAAAGGCATGAGAGATTCAGGACGGAGGCGATCGTTTTCGAAGGCTAAGATGTTGACGCGAGTTTATCCCGGAAAAATCACGTTCGTTACCCGCAACGAAAGAAACGCCATGCTCTGCCCGATTCCCGCTCCGTGCGCCGCGTCGCGAACGGCGGCCGAAGCGCGGCAGCAGCGGCTCACCAAGCCTCCCGGCAGCCTCGGCCGACTCGAACGGCTCGCCGTCGACATCGCGGGCTGGCAGGCGACGCCCCACCCCGCCGTCCGGCCGTCGCAGGTGCTCATCTTCGCCGCCGATCATCCGATCGCCCTGGCCGGCGTCTCTCCCTATCCGCAGGCGGTCACGACCGCGATGGTCGACACCTTCCTCCGCGGCGGCGCCGCCTCTTCTGTCATGGCCGGCAGGCTCGGCGTGCCGATGAAGGTCGTGGACGTCGGCGTCGCCGCAGGCGAATCACGAACGGCTCGCGCACCGGGCGACGCCGCGTTCGAGCGGGCCGGCGTGGCCGATGCCGACGAGGGAGACATCCGCACCGAAGACGCGATGGCTCCGGCCGTCTTCGCCGCGGCCCTCGCGGCCGGCCGCGAGGCCGTGGCCGCCCTCCCCGGCGACACGCGATCCGTGATCCTCGGCGAAATGGGGATCGGCAACTCCACGCTGGCCGCCGCCGTGACGAGCAGCCTCTGCGGCCTCGCGCCGGAACTCGTGACCGGCCCGGGCACCGGTTCCACCGGCGACTGCCTGGCGAGAAAGATCGACGCGGTCCGCCGGTCGCGGGACCGCAGCGCCACGAGCCCGCCGCTCGAGATCCTCCGCCGCGCCGGCGGCCGCGAGATGGCGGCGATCGTCGGGGCGGCCGCCGCGGCGCTGTCGCGACGGATGGTCGTCGTCGCCGACGGGTTCATCTCGTCGGCGGCGATCGCCACCCTCGTCGCGGCCGAGCCCGCCGCCCGCGCGGGCCTGATTTTTTCGCACGTCGGCGGCGAACCCGGCCATCGGCTCCTGCTCGAATGGCTGCGGGCGGCACCGGTGCTTGCACTCGGGATGGCGCTCGGCGAAGGTAGCGGGGGCCTGGCGGCGCTGCCGCTTTTGGATCTCGCCTGCGTGATCCACACCTCCATGCAAACGTTCGCGGAGGCCGGCGTCCCGAACCGCGACTGATGACGTCATGCCACCCATCGTGTCCGCCTGCCGCGCCGCCTTCTTCTTCCTCACGCGGATTCCGGTGGGCGGCTTTCCCTACACCCCGGAAGCATGGCGGTGGTCCTCGGGCTGGTTTCCGTTCGTCGGGTTCGTGATCGGCGCGGCGATGGCCGCGGTCTGGCTGGCCGTCGCCGACGCCGGCCTGTTTCCCGCGGCGGCGCTCGTGACCGGCGTGGGCATGCTCCTCACCGGCGCCTTCCATGAAGACGGCCTGGCCGACACCGCCGACGCGCTCGGCGGCGTGGTCGACCGCGACAAGGTCTTCGAGATCCTCAAGGACAGCCGCATCGGGGCGTTCGGGGCCGCCTGCCTGTTCATCACGCTCCTGTTGCGGATCAGCCTGCTCGCCCGGCTCGGCGAACTCAGCCCGGCCACCGTGCCGGCGCTGATCATCCTCTCGCAGGCACTCGCCCGCACGCCGCCGGTCTGGCTGATGGCCACGATCCCCTACGTCACACAGGATGAAACCGCGAAGAGCAAGCTCGTGACGCGGGCGGGCCTCGGCCAGGCATGGCTGGCGACGGCCTGGGCGGCGGTGGGCGTGGGCGTGGCGGTGCTGGCCGGCGGCCTCACGGTCGGCGAGTCGACCGCCGGCATCCTCGCCGCCGGCGGCATCAGCGTGCTGCTCGGCTGGCGGTTCGTCCGTCGGATCGGCGGACTGACGGGCGACTTCCTCGGCGCGGCCGAACAGTGTGCCGAGGTGGCCTTCCTGCTCGCGGTGGCGATCGTGCGCGGGAGCGGCGGAATATGATCGTCGCCATCCGGCACGGCCCCGTGGCCGCCGACGGCATCTGCTATGGCCGCTGGAATCCGCCGCTGGTCAACGAGCCGCAGGCGGATGCCGACACGATCCACGCGGCCCTGGCAGGGCTCGGCGGCATCCTGCAGATCGTCTCCTCGCCCGCCGATCGCTGCCGAGCCGTCGCCGACCGGCTGGCCCCCCGGCTCGGGCTCACGGTGCGGGAGGATCCGCGGATCGCCGAGCTCTCGATGGGCGACTGGGAGGGGAAGGCCTGGCAGTGGATCGAAGAGCACGACGGCGAGCGGCTGCAACGCTGGATGGAGCAGTGGCAGGAGGCGGCGCCGCCTGGCGGCGAATCGCTCGCCGACCTCGACGCACGGGTGCGTGCCGCGGCCACCGACGCGGATCACGGCGGCCCCACGCTCTGGATCACCCACGCCGGCGTGATCCGCACGCTGCGGGTGTGGCACCACTCGGTCGCGTGGCCCGCCGCGATGCAATCGCGGGTGCCGCACCTCGCGCCGGAGCCGTTTCTCGGTGGCGGCGACCGCCGCGGCAGCCCCCGGCTATGATGCGGGCCTGATCAGCCCCTTGCGATGCATGATCTCGGGAGGCGGCCCCGGCTTCCATCGCTTGCGCTTCGCATCGTAGACCGCCGGCACGAGCGTCGACCTGCCGGTCTTGGGATTGACCCGGGCGGAGGCTTCGAACGGCAGGGCGAACACCTCGCCGGTCTCACGACAGACATACCGGATCTCCTGCACGGACTCCGGCATCACCGCGGGCGGTCGTGCGGAAATCGTGAACCGTCCGATCAGCACGGCCGCGATCACGAAGGCGACGGCGGCGGTCCACGTGCGGGGATCCTTGAGCATGGCTTTGCCTCGGTCGTCGGTCAGTCGCGGTCGTAGAGGCGGTCGCAGGTGGCATCGTCCAGCGGATCACCGTCGCAGACGATCCCCATGCCGTGAAACTCCATCTGCGGCAGCTGGGCGGGCTGCGTGTAGGGGCCCGGCCGAAACCGCCGCTGATACGACTCGACATGGCCGTCCAGGAAGGCGACGTTCGCCGCTCGCCCCGCATGGCGGAAGTGCACCATGGGATCGGCCGTGCTGGGCAGCAGGAGGCCGCCCAGGTTTTCCCGCAGCGGGTACGGGGCGGCGAAATCGACAAGCGCGCTCTCCGCGAAGGCGATCGTCCGCTTCGAGTCGTTCACCTGGCCGATCGTGTATTGCTTGCAGCGGTTGCGGAGCGACACACCCGACCAGTCCGGTGCCCAGTCATACTCCGTGCCGGGCCCCAGTTCGGCGTTGTAGTCGTAGCCGGTCGCCAGCTTCCCAAAGCGGACGACGTCGACCGCCCCGCTGCCGAAATTCGCGCACTGGAAGGCCGCCACGTTGCCCTCCATGAAAGGCGTGAGGGAACCTCTCGAGAAGTCGAGTCGCAGCGTCAGCTCCGGCTGGTTCTCGTCGACCTCGCCGAACCAATAGCGGCTTTTTCCCGGATAGGGACTCTGGAACGGATTGTCGAGCGCGCCGGCGATGCGGACGGCGTCGTCGACCTTGAGCGGCGGCAGCCTTCCGGCATTGCCACTGACGTAATGGTGCAGGGCCAGGCCCAGCTGCCGCAGGTTCCCCGCACAGGCCGTGGCACGGGCCGCCTCCCGCGCCGCCTGCACGGCGGGCAGCAGCAGCCCCACGAGCACACCGGTGATCGCAACCACGACCAGCAACTCGACGACGGAAAAGCCGGGACGGCGCAGCCGTGCGCCCGGACGACCAGTGCATGCGTGCATGAAAACCTCCGTGCGGCCCCGCGTCGCGTTCGGTGTGCGCAGCAAGCCCCGAAAGCCGCCGGCACGACGAATGATCCGTCAGTCAGGCCGATGTCCAGACAATTCAACGGCCTGCACACGCAGGCCGTGCCCATGCGACCGCCCTCGCAGTCGGCACGCGCGCCTCACGAATGCTGGTAGGTCTTCTGACTCCCAGGCTCGGCCGGCTGCAGCCTTCTCGCGAACCGAACGGCCTTCACCGTGCGGTCGCAATGGCCTGATTACAGCCGGCCTGTTCGTCCCGGCGGTGCAACACCGTCGGAAAAGTCGCCTGGATACAGCGGCGGGGCCGTCCCGGAATCGCACCGGAGTTCCCTGTTTGCCGGCCGTTCACAGCGTCGAACGGCCGGCCACCAGATTCGGAAGCGGAGTCTATCGATAATGACGCCCCTGTCAAGCTGTGACGGTCATGCCGATACGATCCGCACACCTTTCCAGCCGGCGTCGCCGCGTGTGAAACCTTGCCGGCTGGAGAAAAGAATGGCGTGAAAGCGTGACGGTTGTACCGCGCCGCGCCGCAGAGTTTGCACGGCAGGAACACACGGCATTTCTTGCCCACAACACGCCACAAGTCCTGTGACGAAAAATACTTGGGCGTCGCTCAAGCCGCTTTCCCCTGCCCGCCGATAGCCCCTCATGTCCCCCGGGGCAATCACTGTGCCCGTCGGGCAACCAGGGGGCGGCAGTAACCTGAAAATACTTCGAGTCACGGAATGGCTCGACAGGCCTGCCGCAAGACAGTTCGTAGATCACAACCTCGG
>JBJTSM010000757.1:0-2442 GCA_046076685.1 Planctomycetia bacterium
GGCCACGGCCTGGCGGATCGCCGGGGCGCCGGAAGCGGCCGATGCGACGCTCGCCGCCGCCTTCGCAGCGACCGCCGCCACCGTGGCGGCACGGACCGGCACGCGGTCGCCGCTCTGGGCCGACTCCAAACAGATCTACCGCGCGGGTGCCGGCTTCACCTTGCTCGAACGGGGCGTCGCGGTCGGGCTCGTGCTGGCCGGTGCCGCCGTGCCCACGACGTGGATGGCGCTTCGCGACACGGTCGGGCCGATCACGCCCCGCGGCGGCTGCGGCGGATCATGGCAGCTATTGGCCGTGCTCCCGCTCCCCCGTGAGACCTCCGCCGCGGGATACGCGCCGCTGGCGGCAATGGTGCGCGACGTGCTCGCCCGACACAAGATCGCGCTTGAGCGCATCGCGTGCCGTGGCATCTATCCCGAGGAGTTCAACGCGCTGCTCGACGCGGGCCTCAACAAATCCGACATCCTCTCGACGGCCACGCTCGAACTCGCCGCCGCCCTCCGGAGCATCGCCGCCACCGAGCCGTCGATCGTCTGGTGCGACCGTCACGGCGGCCGCAAGCGGTATGGCGGACTCGTGGCCCGACACTTCGACGCCCCGCTCGTGCAGCCGCTCGAGGAGACGCCCGCGCGGTCGGTGTATGTCGTGCCGGCCGGCGACCGTCCGCCGACGCCGTCCTGCCGCGTCGAGTTCTGCGTCGGGGGCGAGTCGCGGGCACCGGTGGCGCTCGCGAGCATGACCGCCAAATACGTCCGCGAGCTTGCGATGCACGCCTTCAATGCCTTCTGGACATCCCGACTGGAAGGCCTCGCGCCGACGGCGGGCTATCCCGTCGACGCCCTGCGCTGGCGCCACGACGCCACGGCGGCGATCGAGCGGGAAGGGATCGCCGACGACGATCTCTGGCGGCGGGCCTAGCGGCAGCCCTTCACGGCCAAAACTTGCCCCGGCGGGTGGCGTCACGCACAATTCCCCCATGCCGCAACTGACCACCCATCTCTACATCGTCCGCCACGCCTGGGCCGAGGATCAGGGCCCCGGGATCGACGACCATGCCCGCCGGCTGACGAAGCGCGGGCGGAAGCGGTTCGCCGCCATGATGAAGAAACTCCGCAAGGCGGGCATGGAGGTCGACCTCGTGGCCACGAGCCCCCTGGTCCGGGCCCGTGAGACCGCCGACATCCTCGCGGCGGCGTTCGACAACGCTCCGCCGGTCGAGGTGGTCGACGCCCTCGCGCCCGCCTCCAACTGGCCGGAACTCGTGGCGTGGACGACCCAGCAGGACGCCGCCCGCGTGGCCTGGGTGGGGCACATGCCCTGCGTCGGCCGCCTGGTCGCCCTCATGATCGGCGACGGCTCCGCCGCGATCCGCATGCAGAAAGGAGCCGTGGCATCGATCCGGCTCGACGACGGGCCGGGCCATCCAGGCGAACTGGAGTGGCTGGCCACCGACGACATCGTCTGAAACGCCGGCGGTTTTGGCCGCGGGCGACGGTCTGGGCTATCATTTCGACGCTCGCGAGGGGTCGTGCCCCGCTTGCGCGTGAGAAACCTCGGGTGTTCGCCACAGGAGACGCCGCCGTGCCACTGCCTCGCCTTTCCAGAGTCGCCCCCGCGCTCGTCTGCTTGCTCTCGATCTTCATGCTGTCCGGCTGTGCGCCCTCCGGCCGCGCGGGCTCGCGGGGAGAAGTCGTCGAGATCGAAACGATCGAGGCGCTTGATCCAACCAAGGACCAGGCCCGCGTGGCCGCCCGCACGCCGGCCATCGACGAGGAGGCCGCCAAGGCGAAGCTGACGGTCGACGCGGCGACGGCCGCCGCCGACCGGGCGATCGCGGAGGCGGGGAAGACGATCGACGCCGCAAGCACCACCGCCGCCGAGAAGCCGGCGGCAGAGGCCGCGCCTGTGAAGCCCGCCGCCGCCGATACGACGCTTCGCGAACGCGTGCTGCTCGGCGAACCGTCGTTGACCGCCGGCGTCCCGGGCACCGGGCCGATCACGCTCGAGCAGATCGACCGCTGGCTCGCCGACCCGAAGAACTCGGTGGAACTGGAGCCGGTTCTGCCGCTGGGGCTCTCGCAGGGCGCCAAGCAGGTCACCGGGCTCGACAAGAATCCGCTCACCCGCGCGAAGATCGAACTGGGCCGTCAGCTCTACTTCGATCCGCGGCTCTCGGCCGACTCGACCGTGAGCTGCGCCAGCTGCCACAACCCCGCCGAGGGCTATTCGGCCCACACGCAGACGGGAGTGGGCATCCGCGGCCAGCTCGGCGGCCGCAACTCGCCGGTGTCGTTCAATCGCATCCTGTCCGGCCCGCAGTTCTGGGACGGCCGCGCCGATTCGCTCGAGGCCCAGGCCGTGGGACCGATCGCCAATCCGATCGAGATGGGCTTCACGCACGAGGGCGTGGTGAAGCGGCTCGGCGAGATGCCCGTCTACAA
>JBJTSM010000758.1:0-3916 GCA_046076685.1 Planctomycetia bacterium
ACACGCCGATGAACACGAGGCACCGGAAGAAGAGCAGCTGCGGGAGCGACGTGGCGAAGCCCGCCGCCAGGGCTGCGAATGCGTAGAGCAGGATGCTGAAGGTGAGCACCCGTCGCCGCCCGAGCAGGTCGGTGAGGTAGCCGCCCAACAGGCCGAACACACCGCCGGCGATCGCGGGCACGAAGAACAGCGCGCGGGCCCAGCCTATGTAGCTCTTCCCCCCGGGGCTCCAGAGGGCGGCCACGTCGGCCAAGGGAGTCCCCCCCTGCACGAGCGCATCGACCAGCGGCTTGCTCAGGTCGCGGATTGCCGGCTTGATCACGAGCGGCAGCATCAGGAGCTCGTAGATGTCGAACGCGAACCCGATGGCGGCGATCGCACAGACGAGCCAGCCGGTCGTCGACAGCCTGCCTGACGGGGTGAGTCCATCCGTGCGTGTCGATGAATCGTGGGAAGCGGCCATGCGGGTGACTCCGGTGACGTCGCCAAAAGGATGGTGCCAAAAAGAAGGAAGCCGATCAGGCCGTCAGCCTATCGGCAAACCTTCGCGACGAGAAATCGAACGGCGTCACGGGCCGATCGACGGCGGGCACTTCGCGAGGAAGTCGCGGGGACCGCGGGTGGTGTAGTAGGGATAGGCGACGGCCCCGGTGGGCGGGCCGGCGGGGCCGGTCGCGCCATAGTCGGAGGCCTCGAGCGCCGCCTTCTCCTCCGGGCTCAGGTGGTGCTTCGCGAGGCCGCCGTAGCGGCCGACGTGCCGCTTGCGGCACGCGCCATCCTGGCATGCGCCGTCCTGGCAGGCGGCGGTCTTGCAGCCACCGGTCGGGCACACGCCACCGTGGCAGGCGCCATCCTGGCACGCGCCGTCTTCACACGCCCCATCCTGGCACGCGCCGTCCTGGCACGCTCCATCCTGGCAGGGTCCGCCACCATGGTGCCGGGCCTGATGGGCGTAGGGACCGTCGAAGTTGGCGAGGAAGAGACGATCGATGATCGAACAGCCGCTCGACATGCCGAACACGGCGATCAACAGGACGAAACCGGCAGAGCGTTTCATGTGCGAGGGCTCCCGAGGAGCGGCGGGAGCCGGCGGCAAACCACCGCCCGACTCCACCGCGATCACCAACGGTATCGGTCGTACCGACCGCACCAGTTGAAGAAACCCTGCGGGCGAGAAGGTGGGCAAGCTGGGCAGTGCACCACGGCGATCTCGGCCGCATCAGCCGCTGTAGCGGCCGACGATCAGCGAGATGTTCTGGCCGCCGAAGCCGAAGCTGTTGGACAGCGCCCGGTCGCACTTCGCCGGGCGGGCCTTGTTGGGCACGTAGTCGAGATCGCAGTCGGGATCCGGGTTTTCGTAGTTGATCGTCGGCGGCAGGATGCCGTCGCGGATCGCCAGCAGGCAGACGATCAACTCCGTGGCGCCCGCGGCCGCGATCAGGTGCCCCATCATGCTCTTCGTGCTGGAGACCGGGATCTTGTAGGCGTGCTCGCCGAACACGGTCTTGATGGCCAGCGTCTCGACGCGATCGTTGACGCTCGTGCTCGTGCCGTGGGCGTTGATGTAGTCGATGTCGTGCAGGCCGAGCCCCGCGTCGGCCAGCGCGAGCCGGATGCACGAGGACGCGCCGCGGCCCTCCGGATGCGTGTCGGTGATGCGATAGGCATCGGCGGTCGAGCCGTAGCCGATCAATTCGCCGTGGATATGGGCGCCCCGGCGCTTCGCATGCTCGAGTTCCTCGAGCACCACCATCGCGGCCCCCTCGCCGAGCACGAAGCCGTCGCGTTCGTTGTCGAAGGGGCGGCTGGCCCGCGTCGGCTCGTCGTTGCGGGTGGAGAGCGCGGTCAGCAGGTTGAACCCCGTGACGCCGAACGGATGGATCATGCTGTGCGTGCCGCCCGAAAGCATGACGTCGGCCTCGCCACGGCGGACGATCTCGGCGGCCTCGCCGATCGCCTGGCTCGACGCCGCACACGCCGTGAGACAGTTGAGGTTGGGCCCCTGGGCGTCGAACAGTCCGGCGAGGTGGCCGGCCGGCATGTTGGGCTCCTGCTCCACCTCGGCGAGCGGATGAAGCGTCTCCAGCCCCTCCTTGGTGAACTTGGCGACGTCGAGCACGTCGCCCGAGATGGCCGCGTTCATCATGCGGGTGAAGGAGTCGAAGTCCTGCTGCCCCTCGCCACTGCCCAGGTAGACCCCCAGCCGCGACGGATCCGCGGGAAGCCCCTGCGGCAGGCCGGCATCCCGCATCGCCTGCAGGGCCGCCCCCGCCGCAAACTTCGTATGCCGGCCGCAGAACCGCCAGCGGGCCGCATCCTGCCCCTCATCGGCGATGTCCCAGTTGCGGACCTCGGCGGAGATCTTCGTCGGAAACCGCGAGGCGTCGAACACGGTCGTCAGCCCCACGCCCGATCCGCCCGCGATGAGATTCTTCCAGAGCGGTTCGACGCCGAGGCCCAGCGGCGTGACGCAGCCGATGCCTGTGATCACCACCCTGCGCCTGCCCGACACCATCGCCGCCCTCCGCTACCTTCTGGAATCGCTCGCCGGTCGTCGCGGCGATGCTCTCGGGGATCACCAATCCGGCCGCACGAGCGGGTTTCCCGCCTCGTCGCGACCGACGTCGTAGATGTGCATCTGGTCGAGCCACCGCAGCAATTCGTGGGGCTCGAACAGCTTCGGTACGCCTTCGCCCGGTTCGAGGTGGGCGAAGAACAGTTCGGCCTGCCCCTGCACCTTGTCGCCGACCGCGCTGGTCACCTTGGTCAGCGACCCGGTGGGCTTGAGATCCAGGATTTCGGCGCGAAAGCGGATCGAATCGCCCGGCACGGCATCGAACTGAAACTCGGCCTGCGCCACCTTCGCCAGCACCACCCGCCGGTTGTATTCGATCGCATCCGCGACGAGCAGCCCGGCCGTCTGGGCCATGCCTTCCACGATCAGCGAGTTCGGCATCAACGCCGCCCCGGGAAAGTGGTCGTGCATGTGCTCCTCGGCGAGGGACACATTCTTCACGGCCGTGGCATGGCGGGCCCGCACGAACTCGTCGAACCTGTCGATCCAGAACCAGCGCATAGAACAAGCAGCGGCCGCGGGGCCGTTTTTTCAGGGAAGGTGAAAACGAACGAATTCAGGCAGCCAGCTTGCTCTGAACGTAGCGAACCATGTCCTCCACCGTGAGGGTGTTGGCGAAGTTCTGCACGCTGGGATTCTGCTCGAACTTGGCGAGGTCGGCGAACGGCATCCGCGACTTCAAGGTCGCGAGGCCCTTGGCGTTCACCTTGCCGTCGACCACGTACTCGGAGCTCGAGAGCACGTCCTCGGGGAAGAGCTCCCCGCGGGAGATCTTGATTCCAAACGCCTTCTCGAGGCGGAAGACGATGTCGAGGAAGTCGATCGACTCGGCGCCCAGATCGCCCACCATGGTCGCATTCGGGGAGACATCTTCCTCGTCGACACCCAGTGCGTCTACGAGCGCGGACTTGACCTTTTCGAAAATTTCATCGCGGGACGGCATCGCCTTGGCACCTTGGAACGGGGAGAAAAACCAGATCGACTCGAGAAAGTTTTAGTGTGGGCCCGCCGGCATGGGAACCCGAATCCCCTATTTTTGGTTCCCACGGCCCAAAACCGCAGGAACCGTAGCCGCCGGAGCCTCGCGGGAAGCCGGTCCGCCCGCGTGCATCACGAACCGGCCACGACCGGGGCCAGCCGGGAAGGGCCGCCGCCGGGGAGAGCGACCGTCGCCCCCCCGTAGGCCACCGGCCGGCCGACGCCGGACTGCCGCGACGGGGGATAAAGGATGCTCCAGAGTTTCCGCATCTCGGCCCGCACCCGGGCATCGACCGCGTCACCATACGGCACCCGGTCGGCCATGTTGTAGCGTTCCAGGACGAGCCGTGCCGTGAGACTGGT
>JBJTSM010000759.1:0-5399 GCA_046076685.1 Planctomycetia bacterium
CCGGCGGCCGTGTCGCGGACGAGCTTGCCGTCGTCGGTGTAGTAGACGAACGGCCCGCTCTTCTCGTTGCGGCCGCCCCAGCCGCCCAGGCCGATCATCTGGTTGTAGGCGGCCCATTCGGGAAACGAGTTGTCGGCCGCATGCACGGCGACGAAACCGCCGCCGCCGCGGACGTAGTTCTCGAAGGCGGTCTTCGTCTCGGCGGTCCAGGGGCTCGCGGCGTGGCCGAAGTTGCTCACCACGACCGCATAGTTTTCGAACGCCGGCCTGAAGGCCGGATCCTCGCCCTTGGGCGCGTGGGTGACGACGTCGACCGTGAAGAGCCCGGAGTCTTCCAGGTAGCGCTTCATCATCTGCGTCGTCTGCGGCCAGTTGGCGTGATTGTTCTGGCCGTCGACGATCAGGGCTTTCAGCCGCTCGGCCGCCGAGGCGGAGGCGAACGAAGCCAAGCTGATACAGACCGCGGCGAGCAGCGAACGATACTTCATGGCGATGCCCCTGGCGCGAGGGATGGAAGCGTGACGAGGGCTCCGCCCACGCAGCTGCCCGCCGCACAAGATACCATCTGCATCGGGGCCGCACCGGCCGCCGGTGTCAGGTCGTGTGGCCTTCGATCTGCGGCACGATCCGCAGCAGGCGGGATGTTTCCGAGGCGGGCACATCCTTCAGCGTCGCGGCCGGCGGAGCCGGTTCGACGGCCGGGCCGGGCTGCGCGCTGAGCGGAGCCACGGTGGGCGCCTGGATTGGAGCCGGTGCCTGAGTCGGTGCCGGAGTGGGCTCCTTCGCGGCCGGCGTGGGGATCGTCTCGACCGACTTGAGATCGCCGCCGACATCGGCCGGCTTCTCGGCGCGGACGGTGCCCGGAGCCGACTGGCCGCCGGCGGCCGGGGCCTGCTTCGGATCGACATGCTGGAGTCCGGAGCCGGTCCAGCCGGGAGCCGCCTGCGGAGCGGCCGGCTTGTCGCTGAAGGTCTTCGTCGGCGCCGTCGGGGCGGGTGCGAGGCTCGGCGGCGCCGCCGGCGCGGGGGTCGCGGTGGGGCGGGCGGCCGCGGCCGGCGCGGCGCCGACCGCGCCGGTCTGCTGCACGGCCGACGGGATCGGATTGCCGCAGGCATCGAGTGGCACCCGCATGACGACCGTGCGGGGCGACCGCACCGTGTAGGTGTAGGGCACCTTCTTCTCGACCACCCGCGGCACCTGGGCGGTCCGCTGCTCGGTCACGTACTTCATCACCTGCACGCTCACCGGCTCCACGCGCTCTTCGGTGACGAACTTGCAGACCTGTACCGGCACCTGGCGGACCTGCTCCTCGGGCACCATCCGCATCGTCTGCACGGGCACCTTGTTCTCGACCCGCTCGACCACCTTGCGGACGGTCTGCACGGGCACCTGGCGAACCTGCTCCTCGGCCACCATCCGCATCGTCTGCACGGGCACCTGCTGGACGACCTGCTCGTCGACGTAGCGGACGGTCTGCACCGGCACCTTGCGGGTGACCACGCGATTCACCATGGTCGTCTCGGGCACCTGCACCGGCGTGACGGTGGGCTGGTAGACGCGGTTGACCTGGTTGGTGACCATGCCGGGGGACTGCATCCAGGTGTAGCCGCCCCGCTGCCACTGCATGAGGCCGTTGTAGGGATTCACGCCCCAGCCGCCCGGCACCCAGGCCAGGGCCGTCGCGCCCGGCGTGACCACCGGGGTGACCGTGTCGACCGCCTGGCTGCCGACAGAGTAGGTGGTCCGCATCTGCGTGACCGGCTCCGCCACGGTGTAGGCCTCCTCGCGCTCGCTCGTCTCGTAGACGGGCCGCCTGACCACGCTCACCTGCTGCTGCATCGCGGTCTCGTAGACGGGCTTCATCACGGTGAACCGCTCCTCGCGGGAGGCGGTCTCCACGATGTCGCGGGTGACGTCGTAGCTGCGGTCGACGACCTGCGTCTCGTAGACCGGCTTCATGACGGTGAACCGCTCCTCGCGGGTCTGCGTCTCCCAGACGGGACGCTGCACCGTGTAGCGGCGCTCCTGGGTTTGCGTCTCCCAGACGGGTTTCTGCACCGAGTAGGTCTGCGTGTCGTAGACGGTTTCGTAGTTGACCCGATAGCCGGTCATCTGCTGCTCGTCGTAGACCGTCTGGAAATCGAGCAGGTAGGTCTGCGTGGGGGCGGCGGGCGCGGCGACCGCCTCGCCGCAGCACTGGGCCCGCGCGGGGCTGGTGGCGAGCGGCGACTGGGGGGCGAGCACGAGCGTGCCGCAGAGGACGGCCGCGAGTCGCCGGGTCGAGCGGCGCGAGTGAGCACGGAACAGGGACATGGGTTTCCTCTCCTCGAAAAAAGATGTTCCGAGACTAATCCCCTGTACGCAGCCTTCAAGCGGTTTGTTGAGAAAAAATTCCTGTTTTTGGCCGGAATTCAGGGGGTGTAGTCGCTATGAACGCTCCAACCGGTCCATCTTACGAGGGTGGGGAAGGGGAGCCCGTCCGGGGGCCATGGTCTGGGCAGCCGCGGGGCTCTGGGAGGACGTGCCGCGACGCGGGCGTGGATGGAAATGGATCGCGTCATCCCCCGGCTTCCGCCGGGGGCTTTTGGGGAGAGGGGCGCCCGGCCATCACCAGCCGCGCAAAAGGGGACTGGCTCGTTTTGCGCAGCAAAAGGTGCCTGTCCCCTTTTGCATGGCGTCAGCGCTTCGGCTCGGGGAGCGGTTTGGCCGATTGGCTGGCTTCACCCGCGAGTTTGAAGTCGACGCGGTTGACCCCCGCCTTGAGGTCGGCGGTCAACTCCGAACGCTCGTTGAATTGGGCCGGAAGGTACTGCTCGTTCACGGGCACCATCTCGCCGACTGCATTCGGAGCCATCCGGCCCGGAACCGCGCGGGCCGCCTCGATGCGGACCCGCTTCTCGCCGGGCAGCGTCCGGAACGAAAACCGTCCGTTGACGATCGGGCCCGCGTCGAGCGCCTTCCCCAGCTTGACCGGCACCATGTAGATGTAACCATCCTGAACCGCTTCGCCGTTGAAGGTCACCGTGCCCGAAACCGCCGCGGTCTTCGGTCCGCGGCTGCATCCGGCCACCATCAGCACGGTGGTGACGGCCAGCATGCCGCACGCGAGCCGGGCCCGGATGCCCGCGTCGGTTGGGCCGGTGCGAACGGCCCGGGCGGAAGAATGAGTGGAGTTCACGAGATCGGAGTCTTTCTAGCGGCACGAGGTGGCGAGGTCATCACGCCGGACGACCCTCTGACGCAAACGCTCAATAATCCGAACCGACGACCGCCCCGTCCTGCCGACTTCCCAGTCGGCTGAAGATCGTGGGATCGACGCCGTCGGTCACGAACCGCACGGCCCCGTCCATGAGGCCGACGTTCGCACCGCCACGGTGGGCGCTCCGCACGTAGACCTCCATCGCGTTGTAGTTCGTGAAGGTTTTGCAGGGAATGCGGGGGTCGGCACTTGCGCCGTTGCACCCGGAAACGTGGTCTGGCGCCGTCGTGTTGGGCGGATTGCCCGAACAGAAGAGGTTGTTTCCATACCAGGAATTCCAGTAGGCCCCGTGATCGGTGCTGTCGCCCACGAGCAGTTCGCCCACGCCCAGCGTCTTCGACAGCCCGTCCGTGATGTCCTTCATCCGCACTATGACGCCGGTGTTGCCTGAGATGGGCTCGGCAAATCCGAGGGGGAAGCAGCCGATCTCCGTGTTGCGGAGATAATTCCCGGCGCCTCCCATGAACCACGTCGTGTCAGTGATTCCACTTCTGCCCGTCGAGCCGGAAATACACAGGGCGTAGTTGCCGAAGAAGCCCTGGTTGGTTCCGCCGACGCGGCCCGCGTTCTTGTCGCTCGTGCACATGAAGCCGGCGAGTCTGGTCTTGATAACACTGTTTGGCAACTGATAGGCAAGCGTAGCGGTCGTGAGCGTGAACTGGCTGGCCAGGTCGTTCGCCTCGACATACGGCAGCAGATACTGAAACCAGCCCTGGCGGTTGCCTGCGCCTGCCGAATACCCAAATCCATACCCGAGCGGCCAACTGCCCGGCCATCCTTGACAGTGCTGGCCGGGAGGAAGGCGTCGCTGGGCGTTGTCGTAGTTGGCGATGGCCAGCGCGATCTGCTTGGTGTTGTTGCTGCAGCTGCTGAGCCGTGCCGCCTCGCGGGCCGCCTGCACGGCCGACAGGAGCAGGCCGACGAGCGTGCCGATGATGGCGATCACCACCAAGAGTTCGACCAAAGTAAAGGCGGCGGTTCGGGCGGAGCCGGCCTCGTGGATCCGGAACGGTTGGGTCCGGAACGGCCGGGGGCGGGGCGAGCCGGGGATGCTCAGGACGGTTTCCATGACGAATGCTCCTGCGAAAAGGAGGTGGAAAGGACGAAGAACGGCTGTGAATGACGGGAGTTTGTGCTCGTGCTCGTGAAGGATCGCGGCGGTGGCAGCAGGCGGGATCGCCGAGCCGGCCGTCGCAGGATTCGGAAATCCCTTTGTGTATGAGGTTAGCCACCCCGCCCCCGATCCCACAAAAAATTTTCGGCCCGCGAATTTCGGGCAGAAATCGGGGCAAAAAGGGGGTGTGCGGGCGGGTGCGCGGTTGCGGGTGGCGTGTTTGCCGCGAAGCCCGAGGCGCGAGCCGTGCGGAGGCACCATTGCCACGGATCGTCACCGCAGCAGCGTGGCGGCGCGATTGAGGTTGCGGATCACCTGCCGTCGCACCATATCGAGGATCGGGCTGTCACCATAGCGGCCCCGGAATTCCGCCGGAGGCTTTTGGGGAGAGGGTCGCCGGCCATCACCAGCCGCAGAACAGGGGACTGGCTCGTTTTGCGCAGCAAAAGGTGCCTGTCCCCTTTTGCACATCGACCGGAGAGCCGTGTGCGGGAGACCCGCCAGCACGGTTCGGAGGGAGGGGGGCCCGAAACCAATCGGGCCTCCCTACCCCTATTTTGGGGAGAGGGGAGCCTGCCCGAGCCCGGCGTGTAGTCAGTCCATCCGGTCGAGCAGCCGGCGGCTGCGGGAATCGAGCCGCGAGACCTGCGGGATCGTGTAGCGCACGCCGACCGAGTCGGTGATGCAGGCGCCGCCGTCGGGGGCGTAGACGATGTCGTCGATGTGCGCCACCGTGAACCGACGCGGGCCGCGGTCGGTGACCACGCTCCACTCCGTCGGTTCGCCATCCGTCACCGCGTCGATCCGTTCGATCACCGGCAGAAACTCCCGCTGCGCGAGTTCGCGATCAAGGAGGTCGCGAAGCGCGGGCTCGAGATCCGACAGCGAGTCGACCCACGCCAGTTCGTCGCCGTCGACCGCCACGATCGCCACCGGACCGGCCTCCGCGGAGACCGGGAAGGCGCGGAGCACGTCGACGTCGACATGCCGCCGCCCGCCGGCCTCGACGAAATCAAGCCGGCCGTG
>JBJTSM010000760.1:0-3875 GCA_046076685.1 Planctomycetia bacterium
CCTCTCCCGCCCGCGCGATCGTCGGCCCGGCGGCACGTGAGGAGTCCGGCAGCCCCGCGTCGACCGCGGCACCGAGCGATTCGGCGACGCGGCACGCGGCGGCGATCGCCTCGAGCGTGCCGTTGGCCAGCCCGGTGACGAGCACCCGTCGCGCGGACGCAAGCAGCGTCGCGGCGGTCTGGATCGCCCGCTCCCGCGAAACCGGAACGCCGTTCTCGACCGCCTCGGGATGCGAGGCCTCGGCCTCGGCGGCGCCGATCGCGTCACGGCCGTGGGAACAGGCCCCCGCCACCTCCGTGCCGGTGATCACGATGTCGTCGCAGAGCAGCGGGCAGACGGCGCAGGTGCGCCGGTCGGCAGCCGCCTCGATGGAATGCCCGGTCGACTGCTTCACGACTTCGGCAGCACCCAGATGTTGCGGTAGCGGACCGGGTTGCCATGGTTCTGCAGGTAGAGCGGCCCCTTCGCCGCCTCCTGCTTGAGGGGCCCGCTCGGCGTCAGCGTCGGCACCTCGACGTTGTCGTGGATGAGAACGCCATTGTGGCGCACGGTCAGGCGGGCGTTGGCCACCTTCTTGTCCCCCTCGAACCGCGGCGCGGTGACGTCGATGTCGTAGGTCTGCCAGGTCAGCGGCGGCAGGCACATGTTCACGGCCGGCGCCGCGGCCTTGTAGATGCCGCCGCACTCGTTGTCCTTCCCCTCGAGTCCGAAGCTGTCGAGCATCTGAGTCTCGTAGGTGCCCATCAGGTAGGCCCCGCTGTTTCCCCGGCCCTGCCCGCGGTCCTTCGGCTGATAGGGCAGCCGAAACTCGATGTGCCAGGTGGCGTCGCCGAAGCTGTCCTTCGTCGTCACGCCCTCCATGAGGAGGCCATCCTCGGAGACGCGGCCATCGACGAGCTTGGAGGTGTCGGTGCTCGCACCGGTGCCGTCGTAGATCACGATCGCTCCCTCCGCCGGCTTGCGACCGAGCGTGGGGCTCGTGCGGCTGGCCTTGCGAAGCCGCCCGATCTCGCCACCCGAGTCTGACTGGATGACGATCGCGCCGTCGCGGATCTCGCCCGTGCGCCTGCTGCCGTTCATGTCGACCGCCTCGATCTTCACGACGGCGGCGTCGCCTTCGCCCGCGCGGACGCCGGTGCCCTTGATCTTGTTCGGAGCGGTCCAGCCGGCGCCCGGCAGTCCGCCCGGGTAGGCGACGACGTCGAATTTTCCGTCACCCAGCGCGATCACCTGCACGCCGAACGGCAGGGCCTGGCCATCGTGGTCGACCGTGCCGGAATATTCGCCCTGGAAGGGGAAGTCGGCGTCTGTCTTTGCCGGATCGGTATGGGCCGGGTTGCCGGAGGGCGCGGCCGACGCGGGCGAAGGCCCGGCGAACAGGGTGAAGGCGAGGAGGGCGATGGCGAGCAGGAACGGCAGACAGCGGGTCATCGGGGTGTCTCCGGGGGGCGGGCATGCGTCAGGCGATTATGACCAAAAAACCGGAACGAGGGGAGGGAACGGCGCCGCGCATCGGCTGTCGGGCCATGCCGGTGCCATGAGTGGGCCCCGGCCGTGCCGGGGCAGCCGCTGGCGGCGTTGCCGTGGACCGGGCTATGCTTTCCAGGCTCGTCGCCCTTGCATCCATCGAGGCTCCCAACGTGTTGAAAGCCTACGCCGGTCAATGGGGTCTTGTCACCGGGGCCTCCTCGGGGATCGGCGCCGAGTTCGCCCGACAATTGGCCGCACGGGGGATGGATTGCGTCCTCGTGGCCCGTCGCGAAGATCGCCTGCGGGCCTTGGCGAGTGAACTGCAGGCGGCCCACGGCATCCGTTGCGAGATCGTCGCCGCCGACCTGTCACGCCCCCATGCGGGCCGGGAACTGCTCGCCGAGGTGTCGCGTCGCGGCATCGCGGTGGAATTGCTGGTCAACAACGCCGGGTTTGGCATGGTCTCGTCGGTCGAGGAGACCGACGTCGGGCAGGCCCTGGAGTTGATTCAGGTCAATGTCGCGGGCCTGACGGAGTTGACGCTCCTGGCGGCGAAGGAAATGGTTCGACGCGGGCATGGGGGCATCATCAACATCGGATCGATCGTGTCGTTCCAGCCCGTGGGCTACATGGGCGTCTACGCGGCGAGCAAGGCCTACGTGCTGCATTTCAGCGAGGCACTCTGGGCGGAACTGCGGCCCCACGGAGTCACGGTGACGACGCTCTGTCCGGGAACGACACGGACCGAGTTCTTCGACCGGTCGGGCGTTCCGGGTTGGGCCGAGCGGAACCGCGGCGAGGACGTGACGTCGGTGGTCCGCACCGGACTCGCGGCGTTCGATTCCGGTCGGCACTACGTGGTCTCGGGCTGGATCAACTACCTCGTATCGCTCGCCGCGCGGTTGGCCACGCGGGCCGCGGTGGTCACGTGGAGCATGTCGATCTTCCGCCGCCGGCGCACGTGAGGCGATTCGTCAGGCCAGCCCGGTGAGCGGGCCGTCGCATCAGCCCCGGTGCAGCTCGGGCCGGGCGAACACGAGCCTGCCGGCAGTGGTCTGCAGCGTGCTCGTGACGGTCACATGCACCGTGCGGCCGATCTGGTCGCGGCCCTGCTCCACCACCACCATGGTGCCGTCCTCGAGGTATCCCACGCCCTGCCCGGGCTCCTCGCCCGGTTTCACGAGCCGCACGTCGAGCAGGTCGCCCGGCACGAATACCGGCCGCAGGGCGAGGGCCAGATCGTTCACGTTGATCGCCTGCACGCTCCTCAGGCCGGCGATCTTCACGACGTTGGGATCAGCCGTGACGATCCGCCCACCGAGGTCGTCGGCCATGCTCACCACCCGCGACTCGGTCGTCGCGTCGGCATTGCTGCCCTGCCGGGGCGTGGTGACTTCCAGTTCGATGGACTTGCCGGCCCGGAGACGGGCCAGCACGTCGAGCCCGCGGCGGCCGCGGATCCGCCGGAACTTGTCGGCCGATTCGGCGGCCTCCTGCAGCTCGTCCACGACGAACGACGGCACGACGAACCGGCTCTGGAAGAGGCCGGACTCGGCCAGGTCGGCGATCCGACCGTCGATGATCGTGGCGGCGTCGAGCACGTTCGGTCGCAGCCCTTTCACGTCGCGGGCGAATTCGACGTAGGGGATGATGAAGCGGAAGTCGTCGCGGGTCTGCAGGAGCAGGCTCGTGCAGACGTAGCAGAGGATCATGCCCAGCACGGAGGGCGTCCAGCCCAACAGCGGCGTGGGTGGCAACGTCGCGAGCAGGGGTGTGAGCGCGAGGATCGCCACGTAGGTGAGAAAGACGCCGATCAAGAGTCCGAAGTAGATCGACGTGATGACCGTCAACTCCTTGCGGCGGAGCGACACGTCGATGCCGATCACCGCCAGCGGCAGCGCGGTCATGACGGCGAGCACGGCCCAGGGCAGCCACTGCGAGGATTCCCGCAAGGCCGCCGAGTTGAACATGAGGACCGCGATCCCCACGGAAACCAGCACGAAGATCGCACGCAGGACGACGAGAGCCATGGGAATGGATGCCCCGGAAAATGATTGTGAAGCAAGGTGTGTGTCGGGAGAGGCCGAGAGTCTACCACAGCCCACCCGGGGGGGGGGCGTCGTGGTTTCTCCTGGGAAATTCAGCCCAGGCCGAGACGGGCATCGTGATCCCGATCCAGGAAGCGGTCCGTCATGCCGGCGATGTAGTCGGCGACGCTTCGGCGCACGCCGAATCGCTCGGCCCGGCTGCGAAAACCGGCCGGCATCTCGCCGGGCCGGCCGCAATACCATTCGAACAGCCGTGTCAGTTTCCGCTGCGCCGGCAGGCGGACCGCGAGCACCCGTTCGCTGCGGTAGACCCGCTGGAAGAGGAACTGCTCCAGGGCACGTTTGCCGGCGGCGACG
>JBJTSM010000761.1:0-2009 GCA_046076685.1 Planctomycetia bacterium
CCACGCGAGCCGCGACCGGCTCGTCGCCCCGACCGACGAAAAACGACGCCGGAGCAGCTCGCCGACGGCGAGCACGAACACCGTGGCCACGATGGCCACGGCGGCATACTCGGCGACATGGCTCGACCGTTCGACGCCCCGCACCGCGATTTCGACCGAGATGCAGGAGAGCAGCGCGAGCGCGACCGTCAGCCAGGCGGTGGCTGGACGGGCCGCGACGGCATGGGAGCGGTCATCCGGCACGGCAGCTGCTCCTCCAGGTGCGGCGGAATTCCTCCCGCGGATCGGGCCGCCATTCGAGCCGCATCACCCGGCCGGGAAGGCTGGATGACGGACCGTCCCGACCCTCGGGATGCGGCTGCGGATCGAGCACGATCCAGAACTGATCGCCATGGACGTGCCGATGCTCCGTCCGCTGAAAAAGCCCGCGGGCGGTGGTGATCGTCACCTGGAACACGCCGCAGTTGTGGTGGTGGATGCGGCGGCAGGCGTGCCCGGCATGCTCGTGGTCGCAGTTTTTCTCGACGTGATGGCAGGTGCGAAACCGAGCCAGCCGGTCGAGGAATCGGGTGATGCCCTCCGGGCCCGGCGCGACGAGGATCGTCTCGTGGCCGAAGCAGCATTCCACGCGGGCGTTCTGGCGGTGGTAGGCCGCACAGATGCTCGCCGCGATGCGGATCGACCATTCGAGCGTTCCCGCCGGCCCCGCGGCGTCATGCGTAGCCGGGTCGGAGTCGAACACCACCCGCACGGCGGCGAGCACGGGTGACTCCCGCTCGCATACGACCATCGATCCGGTGCGTGCGGTCTGGGCCCAGTGCACACGCCGCAGCGAGTCGCCGTTGCGGAACGGCCGGGTGCCGGCCATGTCGCCCGAATCGCCGACCCGCAGCTCCGAACAGTGATCGTCGCTCGGCCGCGTCTCCGCGGCGTCGAGCAGCGTGTCGAGCGGCACGATCTCTGGCCACACGAGCAGCTTGCGTTCGACGGCCACCGCGCGGCTCGCCTCCTGGAGGCCGAAGGGAAACGCGGTCGTCATGCGGACGGCGGCATGGGGGAATTCGCCCCGGCAGCCGGGCGTGAAATCCCAGGAAAACTCCGTCAGCGACCAGCCGGCCACGCGGGCCAGCGCGACCGTCGCCTCCCCGCCGAAGTCGCCCGTGATGGCGATGCCCCAGACGGGCCACGGCCAGGTATTGCGGATCGTCACCGTCGCCCGCGTCGACTTTCCCTCCGACACGCGTCGATCGTGAAACCGCAGGCTCGCCGTGAGGCCCCGCATCGAGATCGAGGGCCAGCCGTACCCGAGCAGGATCACGCCCAGGATGGCCGCGGCTGAGATGAAGGCGACCGCATTGACGAACACCGCACACGCCAGCGCCGCCACGAACGCCAGCGACAGCGTCGCGACGGGCTTCTTGACCCAGTAGACCCACCGGTTGAGCGCCGGGCAGAAATCGTGCGTCAGCAGCCACGCTGCGAACGAACCGAGCGACCGCATGCTGCACCGCTCCCTGTGGTGAACCGTGGAATCCCGTGCCGAAAACGCCGGTGACCCGCCACCGGCCTTCTGTAAACGCAATGCTATTGCAGATCGAGGTGGAGTGCAAGCGGGCGGTTCGCGAGGCCACCGGCGGCCGCGGTATCGGCCGATCCAGCGGCCGACATCTGGCCAGCCCTCGACCTCGCCCCTCGTTTTTCGGCTGAGAAAGCATTTTGTTGCCGGTGATTGGCCTGGCGCTCGCTTTACAGAGTAGAGAACCGCATGGTGCGGGCCTCACTTTCCGAGACGGAGCAGGCGTTCGTGAACACGTCGCGTCTTCGACGCAAAACCAAGCCTTGGCGGCGTTGCTGTTCCTGTACGCGAAAGCTCTAGGCCGGCCTTTAGAGCATGTAGAGGGCATCGTCCGTGCGAAACGGCCAAAGCGGTTGCCGACCGTCCTGACGCCAGACGAGGTGCGACGTGTTCTTGACTGCCTGACCGGGGAGCATTGGCTGGTGGCCATGCT
>JBJTSM010000762.1:0-4603 GCA_046076685.1 Planctomycetia bacterium
GGGCGTGTCGATCGTGGCGGTCGCCCAGTCGGTCGTCCAGCGCCGGGCGCGGGCGGTCTCGTAGGGGACGAGTTTCGTCTGCTGCCGCTGCTTGAAGTTCTCGACGTCGCGTTTCTGCGCGTCACGGTTGGCCTGCACGAACGTCGCCCGCAGGTTGGGGTTCAGCAGTTTCTCCACGACGCCGGCGGCCCGCGAGGCGTCGGTGACGTGCACGACGTCGCCGGTGTATTTCGGGGCGATCTTCACCGCCGTGTGCCGGGCCGAGGTGGTGGCGCCGCCGATCAGGAGGGGCAGTTTGAGCCCCTCGTGCTCGAACTCCTGCGCCACCTGCACCATCTCGTCGAGGCTCGGCGTGATCAGGCCGCTCAGGCCGACGATGTCGACCTGCTGGGACTTCGCCTCCTCGATGATCTTGCTGCAGGGCACCATCACGCCCATGTCGATCACCTCGTAGCCGTTGCAGCCGAGCACCACGCCGACGATGTTCTTGCCGATGTCGTGCACGTCACCCTTGACGGTGGCCATCAGCACGCGGCCCCGCTTCGCCTGCGAGGCGCCCTGCGCCTTCCGCTCCTCCTCCATGTAAGGCAGGAGGTGGTTGACGGCCCGCTTCATGACGCGGGCGCTCTTCACCACCTGCGGCAGGAACATCTTCCCCTCGCCGAACAGGTCGCCCACGGTCTGCATGCCCCGCATCAGCGGGCCTTCGATGATCTCGAGGCTCGTGGCGTAGTGCCTCCGCGCGTCTTCCACGTCTTCCTCGACGTGGTCGGCCAGCCCCTTCACGAGCGCGTGTGCCAGCCGCCCCTCGACGTCGAGGCTCCGCCAGGAATCGGCCTTCGCCGCGTCGGCCGGATCCCGCTTCTTCACCGTCTCGGCATATTCGATGAGCCGGTCGGTGGCGTCCGGACGGCGGTCGAAGAGCACATCCTCGATCCGCTCGAGCAGGTCCTTCTCGATGTCCTGGTAGACGGCCAACTGGCCCGCGTTGACGATGCCCATGTCCATGCCCGCCCGGATGGCGTGGTAGAGAAATGCGGAGTGCATCGCCTCGCGGACCGTCTCGTTGCCGCGGAAGGAGAAGGAGATGTTGCTGACGCCACCCGACACCTTCACCAGCGGCATCGCCTCCTTGATCCGGCGGGTCGCCTCAATGAAGTTCAGGGCGTAGCGGTTGTGTTCCTCGATGCCGGTCGCCACCGTGAGGATGTTGGGGTCGAAGATGATGTCCTCGGGGGCGAATCCGGCCTGCTCGGTCAGGAGTTTGTACGCCCGCGTGCAGATGGCCACGCGGCGTTCGATGTCGGTGGCCTGCCCCTCCTCGTCGAAGGCCATGACGACGACGGCGGCGCCGTAGCGGCGGATCGTCCGCGCCTGCCGGAGGAAGGCCTCCTCCCCTTCTTTCAGGCTGATCGAGTTGACGATGCCCTTCCCCTGCAGGCACTTGAGCCCGGCCTCGAGCACCTCGAACCGCGAACTGTCCACCATCACCGGCACGCGGGCGACGTCGGGCTCGCTGGAGAGCAGCGTGAGAAACTTGGTCATCACCGTCGGGCCGTCGAGCATGCCCTCGTCGACGTTCACGTCGATGACGTTGGCCCCGTTCTCGACCTGCTGCCGGGCGACGCTGAGTGCCTCCTCGTAGCGCTCTTCCTTGATCAGCCGGGCGAAGGCCCGGGAGCCGGTGACATTCGTCCGCTCGCCCACGACGGTGAAGCTGCTTTCCGGGCGGATCTCGAGCATCTCGAGGCCGGAATAGCGGCTGCGCCGGCTGGGCACGGCGGGCTTCCGCGGCGGATGCTTCGAGACCGCCGCGGCGATCGCCTTGATGTGCGCCGGCGTCGTGCCGCAGCAGCCGCCGATGATGTTGAGCCAGCCCTCGCGGGCGAATTCGCCGAGCACGGCGGCCATCGCCTCGGGCGTCTCGTCGAAGCCGCCGAGCGCATTGGGCAGGCCGGCGTTGGGGTAGCAGCTGACCAGCCGGGGTGTGATCCGCGACAGGTCGGCCACGTGCGTCCGCAGTTTTTCAGGGCCGAGTGCGCAGTTGATGCCCACGCTCAGGAGATCGACGTGGCTGAGGCTCGTCCAGCAGGCCTCGACGGTCTGGGCAGAGAGCGTGCGGCCCCCCTCGAAGACGGTGAACGAAGCCATCACCGGCAGCCGGACGCCCGTGTCGGCGAACACCTGCTCGATCGCGTAGAGACAGCTCTTGAGGACGAGCGTGTCGAAGGCGGTCTCCGCCAGGAGGATGTCGACGCCCCCCTCGATCAAGGCCTCGATCTGCTCGCGGTAGGTGGCCACCATCTGGTCGAACGTGACGTCCCGGTGGCCGGGATCGGCGACGTTGCCGGCGATCGAGAGCTGCTTGTTGGTCGGCCCGATGGAGCCCGCCACGAACCGCGGCCGGTCGGGCGTTTTGGCCGTGGCGGCGTCGGCCGCCTCGCGGGCCAGCCGGGCCGCCGCGAGATTCAGTTCACGGGCCCGATCGGCGAGGCCGAAATCGGCCAGTGCCATGCTCGTGGCCCCGAACGTGTTGGTCTCGACGATGTCGGCGCCCGCCTCGAGATAGGCCGCATGGATGCCCCGAATGGCGTCGCCCTGCGAGAGCACGAGCACGTCGATGCAGTTCTTCAGGTCCTTGGGGTGGTCGCGAAACGGTGCGCCGCGGAACCCCTGCTCGTCCAAGCCCAGGGCATGGACCATGGTTCCCATCGCGCCGTCGAGGACGGCGATCCGGTTGGCCAGAAGTGAATGAAGAGCGGCGACGCGGGCGGAAGGGCTGGAAGGGGGCATCAGGTTTGTGGTGACTCGGTGGAAGCGGTTTGGCGGCGGGCATGGGCCGCAGGCCTGTCGTGGACAGGTCAGATGTCGGCATATCCTGCCCAACCGGATGATACAGGGCACCGCGATGATAGACGATTGGGGGAATGGGGCGCACTGCGCAGGGCCGGGGCCGGGCGGGCCGGGCTTCGACTTTGCCGTGGTGGGGGCGGCGTGGGGCTGACCGCCCCGGCGTTCAAGCGATTTGTTTGAAATCGACGATCCACCGCTTCGAACCGTCAATCTCGTCTGGTGGAGCCCCGGCTTCGGGGGCGGCAAAAGTCTCGTCGCGTGGGCCGCAGCGGCCCAATGCTCCTCGAGCTTTCGCCGACCCCCTCGCCTGAGTCGGCTGCTCCGCCAGGCGATCGAAGCAACTCTATCGAGTTGTGGCCCAGACGTTCGGTGGAAAGGCGAGGGGATATGTCTGTGGAGGTTCTAGCCTGCATACCGGAACTGGCCTGTCCGGCGGGCTTGGAGCCCGAGCCTGAAGCGGTCGTCTCCCCTGCCCTGCCGGCCGCGGCTGTTTCCCCCGGCCCGGAACCTGACCCGGAACCCGCGTCGGAACGCGTGCCTCGAGGGCGGCGGCCGCGGTCGACGCGGTTTGCCTCGCCTTCCATCGTCGTGCTCGCGGCGGTGGCGGCCGTCGTCTGGGCCGCCGCCTGGCGGAACGATCGGCTGCGGCTGGAGGCGGCGAGGCAGCAGCGGCCGGAGCGGCTCGCCCAGGAATTGCCCGCGACCGCCGGCCCGGCGAGGAGCGTCACGCCATGACGCCCATGCCTATGAACGTGTGCAGCTCGCTCGACGCCGTCGATCGGGCCTTTCTCTTTCACGCCGACAAGGTGCGTCGGCAGCATCCGTCGCCGCCCCCTTCGCCTTCGTCTTCTGGTTTGCCAAGCCATTCAGATGGTGATCTCGAGAGTGTGCCCGCCGACGACGGCCAGGGGACGCTCGTCGAGCGGCTGCTGCGCGTCGTCCCGGATGCCTGGGCGCGGCTGGCCGGGCGGGTGGAGGACGCCCGCCGTGATGGCGCCGAGGTGATCGCCATCGCCGGCGGCCGTCGTGGCGAGGGCCGCACCACGCTCGTGGAGTGCCTGACGCGGACGCTCGCGGCCCGCGGCCGCCGCGTCGAGTCTCATGCCCGCGTTCCCCTGGAGCTCACGACGGCAGGCCGGGACGGCGGCCGGATCGTGCTCGTCGACGCCGGAGTCTGGTTTCCCGGCGGGCCGCTCCGCCGGGCGTGGCTCGAGCGGCAGAGCCTCGGCTGCCACGCCGTCATCCTCGTGCGCCGTGCCGCGGATCCGGCGTGTGCGGCCCGGGGCACGGCACTCGAGGCCGTCGGGCTCAAGGTGCTCGGCGAAGTCGTCACCATGGCGCCGCCCGCGACGAGCGGCATCCAGATTTCTTGAGCCAGATTTCTTGAGCCAGGTTTCGTGAACCAAATGGTCCTGAACAAGTTCCCCGAAGAGAAGCCGAAGATGCCGCGACAGCCCGTGACAGGATCGCCCGCCGTTGATGGTCCGTCCCTGACCGGACCCCAGGAGGCCGCGGTGGCCAAGCTGGCGTATGCCACCGCGCAGCCCGGGGCGATCGCCGTGTTGTGCGGTCCTGCGGGGGTCGGCAAGACGACGGTGCTGCGCGTCCTTGCCGGTGACGGCCTGCCGCAGGGGCGGACCATCCGGCTGATACCGTGGGCGGAGATCCGCCCGGAGCGTGGCCTGGCCGCCGCCGGCGAAGAAGAACCCGGCGCCGACGTCCTCCTGCTCGACGACGCCCATCGGGCCGC
>JBJTSM010000763.1:0-4789 GCA_046076685.1 Planctomycetia bacterium
GAGGACGAGGCGGGAGCCGCGGCCGGGAAGAAGCCGGAGGATGCCGACCCGACCGCGGGTGCCGTCAGCAGGCGGTTCAAGGAAAAGCGGTTCAAGGAGGGCGAGCAGGCGGAGTTCGACCTGCAGACGGCGCTCGAGCTCCAGAACGAAAAGGAGTGGGTTCGCATCACGCGTGTCGTCGAGCGGCGCCCGCTCGCCGACCCGACGACGGCGCTGCGTGGCACCGAGTTCAACGCGAAGGCCGCCGATGGCGGCCCGCTGCGCGCCGAGGGGTTCGACGCCCTCCGTCAGGCACTGCTCTTCAACATCGAATCGACCACCGCGGCGCTCGCCCGGATCGAACAATCCCGCGGCAGCGTCGAGTCGCAGGCGTCGGCGGTGGCCGAGCAGACGAAACAACTCGAGGAAGATCTGGCGTCCTGGGGCAAGGACGCGGCGGCGGCCACCACGACGGCCGACGCTTTCGATGCCCGCCTCCGCACCGCCACGGTCGAGCTGGCCGCCGCGGAAAACTCGATCGTCCGGCTCGGGGACCTGCTCCGTGGCGACTGGGCCAGGCTGACCGATGCCGTCGACGCCGCAGCCCCCAGATAGGGCGTCTCCTATCACCGCCGACGGGCCTGCCGAGCCGCCCGGCGAGCGGAGCCTGTCCGGGAAGCCCGCCCGGGAGGCACCATCGACGGTTCCGGGCCTGCTCGGCTAAACTCCCGCTGGAGTTCTGCACCCCACCGGCCCGGAAGCCCAGCGATGACCAGACTTGCCGCCCGCCCGAGCACCACAGCCCATCTCAAGAAGGCCGTTCACCATCACAAGATCACCAGCAAGCGGGGCATGCTCGAACGCATGTTCACGCTGTGGTTTCGGGGCTTCGTCTACAACCAGATCTGGGAGGACCCCCGGGTCGATGCCGAGGCGCTGCAGATCGGCCCCGAGTCGAGCCTGTTCACGATCTCCAGCGGTGGCTGCAACGTCCTCAACTATCTCGTGCACAAGCCGAAGCGGATTGTCGCGGTCGACCTGAATCACAACCACATGTGCCTGACGCGGCTGAAACTGGCCGCCATCAAGCACCTCCCCGACTACGAATCGTTCTACAAGTTTTTCGGCTACGGCCAGCACGACGACAATCTCGGCAACTACCGCCGCTACATCCGCGAACACCTCGACCCCCAGACGCGATCCTACTGGGAATCGAGCGACTGGCCGGGCAACGCGATCGGCCCCAAGCGGATCGGCTACTTCAAGCGGGGGCTCTACAATCAGGCGAAGCTCGGCCAGTTTTTCCGCGTCGTGCACGGCCTGGCGCGAGGCATGCGCCGCGACCCGGCACGACTGCTGACGGCACGGACGGTGGCCGAACAGGAAAAGATCTTCGACGAATCGTTCAGCCCGCTGTTCGAGAACAGGCTCGTGCGGTGGATGGGCCGCCAGCCGGTGGCGGTCTACAGCCTCGGCATCCCGCCGAGTCAGCATGCGGCCATGCTCGAGGAGCAGGAAAACGACGGCGGCAAGCTGTTCGACATGTACAAACAGCGGGTCCGCCGACTCGCCTGCGGATTCCCGCTCGACGACAACTACTTCGCGTGGCAGGCGTTCGGCCGGCGCTACGACCACGAGGGCCGTCGGGCGCTGCCCGACTATCTCAAGCGGGAGAACTACGAGACGATCAAGGCGATGGCACCCCGCGTGGAGACGCACATCGCCTCGCTCTCCGACCAGTTGCAGAAGGAGGAGC
Organism: Planctomycetia bacterium; assembly: GCA_046076685.1. Classification (GTDB taxonomy): domain Bacteria; phylum Planctomycetota; class Planctomycetia; order Pirellulales; family UBA1268; genus CAMCQY01. The sequence continues at coordinate 1,736 of JBJTSM010000763.1, forward strand.
CCGGCAGTCTCAACAGCTTCATCCTGCTCGACAGTCAGGACTGGATGCCGCCGGCGGTGATCGACGAGCTCTGGGGGCACATCGCACGGGTCGGCGGCCCCGGCACACGGGTCATCTTTCGCACGGCTGGCGAGAAATCACCGGTCGACGCGGCGCTCTCGCCGGCGACCAAGGCCCGATTCATCGCCCGGGAGGAACGGGCCCGGGAACTGCACCTCCAGGACCGTTCCGCGATCTACGGCATGTTCCACCTCTACGAAATGGTCGGAGGGCAGGCCCCCGCATGAGCGACCCAGACACCGCGTCGCCGCAGGCCGGCGGTTCTTCTTCAGGCAGCCCCGTCGCGCCGGGCCCGATTTCGTCGTCGAACAACCGTCGTCCGGCCGGCGCCGATCACGCGGCCGCGATGGACAGGATGTATCGGCTCACGCGTCACGTCTACGACGTGACGCGACGGTATTACCTGCTTGGCCGCGACCGGCTGCTCGAACGGGTGGTCACGGCGCGGAACACCGCCACGCTGGAGGTGGGCTGTGGCACGGCCCGCAACCTGATCAAGCTGGCGCAGCGGCCCGAACCGGGACATCTCTACGGCCTCGACGCCTCGCACGAGATGCTGGAGACGGCGGCCACGAGCATCGAACGGACGCTGGGGCTGGCGGCATCGGCAGCCCCGTCGCGGTCGGCATCGTCGCCGGCGGCTGGAGCGGGGCAGGGCGATCGGGAGCCGATCGTGCTGCGGCAGGGACTGGCGGAGCAGCTCGATGCCCAGCGGATGTTCGGGCGGGACGCGCCATTCGACACGATCTTCTTCTCCTACTGCCTCTCGATGATTCCCACGTGGCCCGGTGCGATCGACGCGGCGATGGCGAACCTTCGTCCGGGCGGCCATCTCCTGATCGTCGACTTCTGGGATCAGAAGGATCTGCCGGGCGTGTTCGCGGCCGGGCTGAAGCGGTGGCTGTCGATGTTTCACGTGCATTACCGGCCGGAGGTGCACGACGCGATCGTGGACCTGGGCCGTTCGGGCCGCGGGCAGGTGCAGTTCGAATCGGTCGCCCGCCGCTACGCCTACATCGCGAGCATCCAGAAGAACTGACGCGAGTCACGGCAGCAGGAAGACGAGCCCCGTGACGGTGGCGGCCTCCACCGCGAATCCGCGGCAGCTGATCGGCACGGCCGGCACCGTCCATGGGGCACAGCTGCCTGGCCGGTAGTACCCCAGCGGGTAGACGCACTCCCACGGCAGCTCCACGCCCATCTTGTAGGGCAGCACCGGCAACGTCACGAAGAAGTGGGCGGCCGAGAGCACCGGATCGAGGGCCCCGTACGAATGGCCGTAACGCTCGAGGCTCCAATCCTCGAAGTAGAGCGGCTTGTGGCAGTAGCCGGCGGCCTTCCAGGTCATCATCGTGGTCGCAAATCGTCGCGGCTCGAACGTCTCCCCCTCCAGCCGGCATTCGCAGGGATAGTCGCTGCCCGGCCGGCCGCCGACCCGGATGTCGAGCTCGATCGTGTCGAGGCGATCATCGCGCAGCATCTTGAGCGCCTCGCGGCACTCCTTCGCCTCCTCACCACAGGCTTCCTTCCCGGATTCCTTCCCGTCGCGAGGGCCTCGCCGCTCTCCCGACTGCAGGGCCGTCATTTCGACGAGCTCGTCGACGATGACGCCGGCGGGCGGAACCGACTCCGCGACCGGAACCGACTCGGATGGAGGCAGCGGGGGCAGCGGGAGGGCTTCGACCGGCTCAGCACGGGCGACCGACAGGATCACCCCTGCCACCAGGAGGGCGATCACGCCGCCCCGCACCAACCGCGTGCACCGGGACGAAATCCTGAACATCCGCGGCAGGCGGGCCCACAGAAACGACGCTTTCGACATGGCTTTCCCCCGGTTGCCTGCCGCCATCCCCGGCCCGACGCGGACCGGTCGACGCCACAGGCAGAGTCGACCTACGAGGAACTGATCGACCCGCACCCGGCCGCAACTTTCATCGCACCATCGTCAGCCTGCCCGAAACCATCACAAACCGCCCCGCCACCGCCATCCAGCCCAACCGCCGGCGTCAGCCCAGCCTCACCTCGCCGCCCCCACGCTAATCGCCGCTGCCGCGTTCCACGCTGTAGTTCGGCGCTTCCTGGGTGATCACGATGTCGTGGGCGTGGCTTTCACGCACGGCCGCGGCGGAGACCTGGATGAATTTCGCGTCGCGCCGCAGTTCGTCGATCGTCCGCGTGCCGCAGTAGCCCATCCCCGCCCGCAGTCCGCCGACGAGCTGGTAGACGAACATGCTCAGCGGCCCCTTGAAGGGCACCCGCCCCTCGACACCCTCCGGCACGAGCTTGTCGGATCCGCGGCCCGTGACCCGCTGCCGGTAGCGTTCGCTCGATCCCTGCACCATCGCCCCGAGCGATCCCATGCCCCGGTAGGACTTGAAGGTGCGTCCCTGGTAGAGCACCGTCTGGCCGGGGCTCTCTGCCACGCCCGCCAACAGCCCGCCGATCATCACGCAGCTGGCTCCGGCCGCGATTGCCTTCGTGATGTCGCCGGAGTACCGGATGCCGCCGTCCGCGATCACCGGAACCCCCGCAGCCGCCGCCTCGCTCGCCGCCTCCCAGACCGCCGTGATCTGGGGCACGCCGACGCCGGAGATGATCCGGGTGGTGCAGATCGATCCGGGACCGATCCCCACCTTGACCCCATCCGCGCCCGCCTTGATCAGGTCGCGGCAGCCCTCGCGGGTCGCCACGTTTCCCGCCACCACCTCGATCCCCCAGCGGGCCTTGATGGCCGCCACGGTCTCGATCACGTTCGTCGAGTGGCCGTGGGCCGAGTCCACGATCAGCACGTCGACTCCCTTCGCGATCAGGCTCGCCACCCGGTCGTAATCGAACACGCCGACCGCCGCCCCGACCCGCAGCCGCCCCTGCATGGGGCAAGATTTGGCTGATTTGTTGGCGGGTAGGGCGGCACTTAACTTTGACGGGCAAGGCCGATTGAAGCTTTTGGCGATTGATCCACCCTTGTAACGGCTCGATGGGTAGAGTATTGGG
>JBJTSM010000764.1:0-9614 GCA_046076685.1 Planctomycetia bacterium
CCCGGAACACCGCCGCGCACAGGGCCGCTGCGCACGCCATCAGCGCAGCCCCGGCCAGCACGGTGCTGCGACTGGTCGCGAACGCCACCGCGCGCCCGAGAAGGCCGCCGGCCTCGACCTGGCCGGCGCCGACGCGTTCGCCCGCCAACAGGCGGCGCAGGTCAGCGGCCACCGCGTCGGCCGTTGCATATCGGGCGGCGGGTTCCTTCGCCAGGCACCGGGCCGCGATCGCCTCGGCACCGCGGAGGAGCAGGCGGTCGGCGTGGACCACGCCCGCGACGGCCAGTCGGGCGGGCCGCGCACGCTGCACGATCCGCGCGGTCTCCACGAGCGACTTGCCCGCCACGTCGTAAGGCAGCCGCCCCGTGAGCACCTCGTGCATGAGCACGCCGATCGCATGGACGTCGGTCCGCGCATCGATCACCGTCCGGTGGTCGGCGAACTGTTCGGGGGCCATGTAGGGCCGTGTGCCGATGAATTGTCCCGTCTCCGTCTGGGGAGCATCGCCTTCTGCCCCATCCATTCTCGCGATGCCGAAATCGATGATCTTGGGATGGCCCGCCGCATCGACGAGCACGTTGCCCGGCTTGATGTCGCGATGCACGATGCCGGCGGCATGGCCGTGGCCGACGGCCTCGCACACGTTCAGCAGGAGTTCGAGCCGGCGTCGGATCGACAGCCGCCGCCGCTCGCAGGCCGCCACGAGCGGCTCCGCCCCGGGGATGAATTCCATCACGTAGAAGGGCACGTCGGCGATGCCGTGCCGGTGGCAGCCCGCCGTGAAGATCTGGGCGATGCCCGGATGCCGCAGCCGCGCGAGCGCATCGGCCTCCCGGCGGAAACGCTTGAGCGCCGCCGCCCCGGTCGCCGGCGTCCGCATCACCTTGACCGCCACGGTGCGGGCCGGGTGCGTCTGCGTCGCGGCATAGACGCGGCCCATGCCCCCCTCACCCACCAGCCGGTCGATGCGGACGCCACCGAGGTCGACGCCGAGCAACGGGTCGGGCCCCGGCTCCGCAAGATCGTGCCCGAGGCCGAAATCAGTGGACCGCTGCGACGCCACTCCGCCGGATGCTTGAGTGTCGGAGGTGGGCAGCGTCGATGGCGGCCCACTCTGGGCCGCCACGCCGCCACGCGTGACCCCTTCATCCGGCGGTTGGGAGGACTCTGCGGCGATCACGTTCGACACCCTCTCCGGGATTGTGGCCAATCGTCGCGAGCCCTCATGCCCGCAAGGCGGCCGCCGACCATCCTACGTCCGCCATCACGGCCCGCCAGCGACGCCGCAGCCGCCTGCAGGCCCCAGCCGGCCAGGATTGTCGTCCCATATTCACATCCAAGATTGAATGGACATCCAAGATTGCCATTCCGCCGCCGCGGGCGATTCGATTCAATGCGGGGGATTCGCATGGACGAAGGAGCCCCCGTGCCAAGGCCCGCCCACCCCGTCACCCGGACCCGGTTTTCCGCGGCCCGGGCCTGCGTCAGCGACGTGGCCCGGCTCGCACAGGAGATCCCGCTCTTTCCGGTCGAACGCACGATGCACCTCGGCCCGCTGGCGGCCGCCCGCGCCGCCGTCGCACGCGAGTCCGCCGCGGCAAGCACGCGGATCGGCTGGGCGGCGATCTTCCTGAAGGCCTATGCGATCGTCGCCCACGACATGCCCCTGCTCCGCACGTGGCTCGTCCGCGGTTTCCCCGGGGGCGGTCTGCGGCTCACCCCGCGGCTGGCCACCGCAGCCGAGAGCGTGGCGACCCTCGCCGTCAACCGCATCGAGGACGGCGAGGACCGGCTCTTCTGGGGACGGCTCGCGGCGCCCGATGCGAGGCCGCTTCCCGAGATCCAGCGGTTCGTCGTGGACTGCGCGACCAGACCGATCGAGGAGATGTTCAAGCGTCAGCTGGAGCTGGAAATGGTGCCCGGCTTCCTGCGGCGGACGATCCTGCGGTGGAACATGAACTCGTTCTCGAAGAAGCGGGCCGCACGGATCGGCACGTTCAGCCTCTCCACGCTGGCCGGCATGGGAGCGACCAATCGCTTCCATCCCACGATCTGCACCACGAGCCTCTCCTACGCGCCGCTCGACGCCGAGGGCCGCTGCCTGGTCACGCTCATCGCCGACCACCGCGTGCTCGACGGCGCCGTCGTGGCCCGGGCGCTCGCCCGCCTCGAAGAGGTGCTCTGCCACGACCTGCTCGCGGAGCTGCGCGGTCTGGCCGCGGTCAGCCCGGCGGCGGATCACCCGCCAAGCGCCGCCTGATCGCGGCGAGCCGCTCGGCGAGATCGCGTTCGAAGCCGCGGTCGGTCGGCTCGTAATACCGCTTCTCCACGCCGAGATAATCCTGCGCCGCGATGCCGTCGGGCGCATCGTGGGCATACGCATAGCCCTGGCCGTGCCCGAGCTGCTTGGCACCGGCGTAGTGCTTGTCCTGCAGGTGCCTGGGCACGGGGATTACCGCCTGCTCGCGGACGTCGCGACGGGCGGCGCCGATGGCCGTCGTGCAGGCGTTGCTCTTGGGCGCGAGCGCGAGATACGTGACCGCCTGCGACAGCGAGAGCTGGCATTCAGGCAGGCCCACGAATTCCGTCGCCTGCATCGCCGCCACCGCGATCATGAGAGCCCGCGGATCGGCGTTGCCGATGTCCTCGCTGGCCAGGATCACGAGCCGCCGGGCCAGAAACCGCACGTCCTCGCCCCCTTCCAGCATCCGCGCTAGCCAGTAGAGGCCGGCGTCGGCATCGCTGCCGCGGATGCTCTTGATCAGGGCGCTCGAGCAGTCGTAGTGCGTGTCGCCCGAGTCGTAGGTGATCGCCTTCCGCTGCACGCTCTCCCGGGCCAACTCCGCCGTGAAGCGGAGCGGCCGCTCGGCGGTCGAGAGCACGCCGATCTCGAGGGCCCCGAGCGCCCGCCGGGCGTCGCCGTCGGAGGTCTCGACGAGCAGCTGCACCGCCCCCGGGTCGAGCTCGATCCGCTCGTTGCCCAGGCCATGCTCCCGGTCGGCGACCGCCCGCCTGAGGATCTCCGCCACGTCATCCCGCGACAGCGCCTCCAGTTCGAAGATGCGGCTGCGGCTCACGAGCGCGCTGGTCAGGGCGAAGAAGGGATTCTGCGTCGTGGCCCCGATCAGCGCGATCACGCCGTTCTCCACGTCGGGCAGGAGCACGTCCTGCTGCGCCTTCGAGTAGCGGTGGATCTCGTCGATGAACAGGCAGGTCTTCTGGCCGTCGTCCTCCAGGCGGCGGCGGGCGGCCTCGAGCACGTCGCGCACGTCCTTCACGCCGGACGCGGTGGCGGAGAGCTCCACGAACCGGCGCCGGGTCTCGCGGGCGATGATCTCGGCGAGCGTCGTCTTGCCGACCCCGGGCGGCCCGTAGAGGATCACCGAGCCGAGCCGGTCGGCCTCGATGAGCCGCCGCAGGAGCGTGCCCGGGCCCACCACCTTCGCCTGGCCGACATAGTCGGCCAGCCGTCGGGGCCGCATCCGCGCGGCCAGCGGCGCCGCCCGCGCGACGTTCGCGGCCCGCGCGGCGGAAAAGAGATCGGCCATGCAGAACCTCCAGCCGCCGATTCTCGCCGCCACGCCGGTTTCGGGAAGCCCCCGCGCAAACCGCTACCGCAGCGCCCCCGCCCTGCGGGGCGGCACGGTCCGGGTCATCCGCCACGCGACGGTCGCGACGCCGCCCAGAGCCGCGCCGTCGGCATCGACGATTCCCGTGCCCAAGGCCTTCAGCCGCAGCGAGTAGCCGCCCGCCAGGTGCGTGGCGCGGAGGTTCGAGATCGTGTAGGTGATCCGATCGGTGGTCGTGATCCTCGCCCCCGCGAGCGGCACGGCCGCCCGGCCGCGCACGAGCAGAAAATCGTCGAGGCTCACGCCCCGCACCGCGCGGTTGAAGCGGACGGTGATCGACGTCAGCGCCCGGGCCGTGGCCGCGGCGACCGTGCCGAACGTGGCCGTGAGCGGCGGCAGCGGGGCCGGGGGCGGGATCACGACCGGCGCGACCACCGGTGGCACCACGCCCGGCGCCAGTCGGAAATCACCGCGTTCGGGATCGACGAACACCGGCCGCACGGTGTTGATGGCGTTGTTGGCCAGCACGTCGGCGGCCAGCGCCGGCTGCTCGATGCCGAGCGGATGGTCGGCGGGTCCGTTCCAGATCCAGTTGCCCCGAATCTGGAGATTCACGTCGGCCCGGGCGGGGGACGGGATGTTGGAGCCGGCGGAGGGCGTCCGCGGCAGGGCCACCGCGAACTGCTGCCAGCGGCTCACGAAGCCGTCGGGGTTATAGACCACGTTGCCGATGATCGACACGTTGCGGTTGGGGATCGGCTCCTCGGCCCCCACCGTGGCCGTGCCCCAGCCTCCCTGGGCGAGAAACGCACGGCAGGCCGCCTGGTCGCCGTCGCACGACCGCAGGCCAAACCCCACCTCGATCACGTGGCTGCGGCTGCCGACCCGGTAGAGGATGTTGTTGGCCATGAGGATGTCGGAACCGCCATTCACTCCGATGCCGGCCCCCTCGGTGTCGTGCACCACGTTGTTGACGAAGGTGATGTCGGAGGCCTCGTATTGCAGCCATGGCGCGACCATGAACTCGAAGCCGGTCCCCTGCCCCGCGGTGAAGCCGCCCGTGCCGGCGTCGTAGAACTCGTTGCCCGCCACGGTGAGCGATGCCGACCCGCCTTTGGCATACATCGCCCAGTCGCCGGATCGATGGATCCGGCTGCCGACCACGTGGCCGTCCTGCACCGCCACGAAGTCGACGGCGTTGTCCCAGGCGCCGGAGATGTCGCAGTTTTCGACGTAGATGTGCCGGCTCTGGTTCACCTTGAGCGACTCCTGCGGCACGGCGTAGGTGGGGATGTCGCCCACGCCCCGGATCGTCGTGCCGCGGAGCAGCACGTGCGAGCAGCGGTCGAGATGGAGCACGTCGCCGCCGCCGGCCGAGACGTCGAGGCCGATCACGTAGAGATGGCGGCAGTCGTAGACATTCATGCTCGGCAGCCGGGCCGAGCCATCGCCGTCGATCGCCTCGAGCACGACCGGGGCCGCCCGCGTGCCGTGGCGGCTCTCCCAGTAGGTGGGCACCGTCGCTTCCGGATACGTGCCGGCGGTGAGGTTGATCTGGAAGCCCGTCTGCAGTTCGACGTTGACCGGCACCCGCCGCCACGCCTCGGCGAGCGTGCGGACCGCGAGTGCCCGCGACGCGCCGCTGCGCGTGTCGCTGCCGGCCGTGGGATCGACCCAGATCTGGTTCAGGGCGGGAGCGCCGGCGGGCAGGCTCGCGTCGAACGCCGGCAGCGGAGTGGCCGCGGCGAACGCCAGCCGGGCTTCGAGCATCTCGGGCGCCGCCAGCCGCCCGCGGGAGAGAAGTCGTCGCATGGAAGGGGCTCCGTGCACGGGCGAGCCCGCGTGCGGACCAGAGCCCGCAGCGAATCGCCCCGCGTCGATGGTGCCCCTGACGAAAACGATTCTACGCGGCGCCGGCCGGCCCGGGCAACTTCCAGACGAATTCGATCGCCGCGTCGATCTCCGGCGCCAGGCTTTTGTGAACCGGACAGGTGTGGGCGGCCTGCTCGAGCAGTTGCCGCTGCGGGTGGTCGGCCGGCAGGGGGATCGTGAGCCGGGTGCGCAGGCCGGCGATCCGCCGCGGCATGTCCTTGCTCATCTCCTTGACGGTCTCGGCCTTCATGCCGGCCAGATCGATCCCGTGCCGCTCCGCCACGATGCCCATGATCGTCATCATGCAGGCCCCGAGGGCCGTGGCGACCAGATCGGTCGGAGAAAAGCTCTCCCCCTTGCCGTGGTTGTCGACCGGGGCGTCGGTGACGAGCGTGGTGCCGGACGGGCCGTGAACGGCGCGGCACCGCAGCCCGCCTTCGTAGGTGCTGGTGATGCTGACCATGAAATCGTGGCTCCTCAGGGAGGGGAAGAATGTCGGATTGTATCGTCGGCGGGCTCGACTGCGTCGGCCGCGGCGCCGGCGGGGCCATCCGACCGCGGGCGGCCGCGGATCACGATCCTGCGGTGATAGGGCGGCCGCCACCAGGCCGCATAGGGAAACCCCGGCAGGTCGATGGTTTCGCCCGGCGCGAGTTCCCGCTCGTCGACCACCATGAAGTCGGGCCGGAGGGCGGGAAACCGGTCGCTGAATTTCGGATCGGGATAGTCGCCGGGCACGTCCGCGCGATAGGCGTCCGCCGGCACGCGGATCCGCGGGTCGTTGACATACCCGGCGCGGTCGATCTGCTCCCAGGCGTCGATCACCCACTTCGAGGTGATCCGCTCCCGCGGCACGCCCTGTCGCCGTAGCGATTCGATGGCCGCGAGCCGCGCCCGCGTATCGGCGAATTCATCGTGCAGGATCGCCACGCCCCGCAGGGCGAAGAAGGCCACCAGCAGCCAGCCGAGCACCGACCGCGCGAAGGCGGAGGAACGCTCCCGCGACGTCGCCGGACTGGTGCAGAAGAGCAGGAGGCCGGTCAGCGCCGGCAGGAATGGCAGGTAATACCGCGGGTAGATGCCGTCGGTCGTCTGCCCGACCAGCAGCAGGGAGCCGCCATAGGGCACGAGATACACGAGCGGCAGCACGACCGCCGGCGGCAGCCGCCAGCCGTGCCGAAGACCGGCGAAGCCGCTCCCCAGCGCGGTCGCGCCGGCCAGGCAGACCGCGACGAGCAGGCCCAGCACGCCACACCGGATGAGGCCCACGCCCGCGTCGTGGACGGCATGCCCCGTCGGCCTCCAACTGCCACCCAAGAAGACCAACTGTCCCTCGAGGGATCGTGTCATGGTGCCCGCCAGCACCACCGCCATGAAGACGCCCGTCGCGGCGGCGGCCCATCGTCCCCAGCGTGTCCGCAGGCCGGCGGCCGCATGGGCCACGACCCAGGGCAGGCAGAAGAGCACGGCCGGCAGCACCTTGAGCCCGCACTCGGTCGCCACCGTGAGCATGTCCCGGGCCACGTCGCCCGGCGCGAATCCCGCGAGCGCATCGAGCGACGGCAGCCTGGTCGGAATCGCGTATGGCTGACGGCCGAACCAGCGGATGCCGAGAAGGAGCGCAGCCAAACCGATCCCGCCGCAGAGCAGGACGGCCAATCGAACGGTCCTGCCACTGGCTCGCCGGCAGACCACCGCCGCGGCACAGGCGGGTGCGGCAAACCAGACGGGCTGCCGGATCGTGCCGCCGAGCACGCCGCAGAGGGTGCCGATCGCCAGCCACGCGACGGCGGGCCACGGCGAGGCCGCGTGGACGGAAGACGACGGGGTTTCGGCGGCATCCACCGCGCGGACGAAGCCGTAGAGACAGGCCAGCAGGAAGAAGAACGCCGGGATGTCGCTCATGAAGGTCGGCGCCAGCGGCAGAAACAGCGTGCTCAGCGCGGTCAAAAGCGCGCTGAACAGGCTGTCGTGCGGTGACAGCCTGGCGCGACGGGCGAGGAGGTAGACGAGCACGACGGCCCCGAGCACCGGCGGCAGCAGGCTCAGGCGGACGAGCGTGAAGGAAAAACCGAACAGCCGGATCCATGCCGCCCCCCACCAGACCTGGATGCCGAGCATCGCGGTCGGCCAGCCGTTGTAGGCGAAGCGGCCCGTCTCGGCGAGCGTCTTGGCCATGTGGATGTAGGAGGCATCGTCGATGTATCCCCCCTCGGCGAATGGCCAGGCCACGAGCAGCGCCGCCAGCGGCACGAGCATGCACAGGGCGATGTTGCGAACGTCGACACTCATCCAATGCCCCGCAGCCGGGAGTGGCATCATTCGGCGGAGAAACCGCCCAATGTACCCAGATTTGGTGGCTGGCACCTTTTTCGGGAGGCGGACTACCATGCTGAGGAGAAAACCGATGGGATTCCGCTCGCTCAAAGCCTGTGCCGACGCCCTCCGCCGCGAGGGGGAACTGGTCGCGGTTTCGCATCCCGTCGATCCGCACCTGGAGATCGCCGAGATTCAGCGGCGGCTGTTTCGCGCCGACGGACCGGCGGTGCTCTTCACGAACCCGCGCGGCTCGGCCTTCCCGATCCTCGTCAATCTCTACGGCACGAAGCGGCGGATCGAGCGGATCTTCGCCGACTCGCTCGACCGCGTGAAACGGCTGGTGGAGCTGAAGATCGATCCCACGCGGGCCATGGCCCGCCCGTGGCGGTATTGGCGGAGCCCCGTCGATGCGCTGGCCATGCTGCCCCGGCGGGTGCGAACCGGCCCCGTGCTCGCGCACGAGATTCCCCTCTCGCGGCTTCCGCAGGTGACGAGCTGGCCCGGAGACGGCGGGCCGTTCATCACCCTGCCGGCGGTCTACACCGAGGATCCCCGGCACATCGGCACGAGCCGGGCGCTCATGCACTCGAACCTCGGGATGTACCGGGTGCAGCTCGCTGGCAACGCCTACGAGCACGACCGCGAGGTCGGCCTCCACTACCAGCTGCACCGCGGCATCGGCTTGCACCATGCCGCGGCGCTCGATCGCCGCGAACCGCTCAAGGTGGCGATCTTCGTGGGCGGCTCGCCGGCGCTGGCCGTGTCGGCCGTCATGCCGTTGCCGGAGGGGCTCTCCGAGCTGACCTTCGCCGGCGTGCTGGCCGGCCATCGTCTGCCGATGATCCGCCGCAACGATCGCCCGGCCATCTATGCCGACGCCGATTTCGTGATCGAGGGCACGGTCGTTCCCGGCGCCACCAAGCCGGAGGGGCCGTTCGGCGACCACCTCGGCTACTATGCGCGGCGGCACGATTTTCCCGTGATGCGGGTCGACCATGTCTGGCACCGCGACGGGGCGATCTGGCCGATGACGGTGGTCGGCCGCCCGCCGCAGGAAGACACGCTCTTCGGCTGGCTCGTGCACGAGCTCACCGGCCCCGTGATTCCCACGGTGCTGCCGGGCGTGTCGAGCGTGCATGCCGTCGATTCCTCCGGCGTGCATCCGCTGCTCCTGGCCGTCGGCAGCGAGCGCTACCTGCCCTGGAAGAGCTCGGGCCGGCCGGCCGAACTGCTCACGCAGGCCTCGACGATCCTGGGCCAGGGGCAATTGTCGCTGGCGAAGTATCTCTTCATCGTGAATGGCGGTGATGCGCCGGGCCTCGACGCCCACGACGTGGCCCCCTTCCTGGCCCATCTGCTCGCGCGGGTCGACTGGCGGCGTGACTGCCACTTCCTCACCGAAACCACGATCGACACGCTCGACTACTCCGGGCACGGCTTCAACGCCGGCTCGAAGCTCGTGGTGGCGGCCCGTGGCCCGGCCATCCGGCCGCTGCCGCACGAACTTACCGGCGGGCTTCCGCTCCCCGACGGCTTCCGCGACCCGACGGTCTGCCTGCCCGGCGTCGTGGCAATCCAGGGCCCGCGGATCGAGCCACGGCCGGCGCTCGAGGCGGCGCACGACGACGCCATCTGGGCGGCGGCACAGGCCGCCCCCTGGACCGCCGACATCGACCGCTTCACGCGGGCGATCGGTCCCGGGCATCCGCTCCGCGACTGGCCGCTCGTGGTGAGCGTCGACGACAGCCGCTTCGCGGCCGCCGCGGTCGAAAACTTCCTCTGGCTCACCTTCACGCGATCGAATCCCGCCGCCGACGTGCACGGCGTGGATGCGGCGGTGCACCAGAAGCACTG
>JBJTSM010000765.1:0-4361 GCA_046076685.1 Planctomycetia bacterium
AAGGAAGGCCGGGCCTGGCAGGAGGGCGTGTCGCGGGCGATGCAGGCCGCCCTCTGCTCGCCCAAGTTTCTGTTCCGCGTGGAGGCCGACGACCGTCCCGACGCCCCGGAGGCGCGGCCTCTTGACGACCTCCAGCTCGCCTCGCGGCTCTCCTATTTTCTGTGGAGCACGATGCCCGACGACGAACTGCTCGATCTGGCCGATCACGGGCAGCTCTCGGCCGGCCTCGAAGGCCAGGTCCGCCGCATGCTGGCCGATGCAAGGGCCGATGCGCTCGTGACCGGCTTCGCGATGCAGTGGCTGCAGCTCAAGCGAATCGAATTCATCTCGCCCGACGGCGGGCTCTTTCCCATGTTCGACAACGCCCTGCGGGCCGCCATGATCCGCGAGACCGAGCTCTTCGTGCAGGGCATCTTCCGCGAGGACCGCAGCGTGCTCGAGCTGATCGACGCCGACTCCACGTTCGTCAACGGGCCGCTGGCGAAGCACTACGGGCTCGTCGAGGCCTACCGCAACGCCGGCGGCACCGGCCCCGACTTTCGCCGCGTGCCGTGCGCCGATCGCACCCGCGGCGGCCTCGTCTCGCAGGCGGGCATCCTCACCGCCACCTCCAATCCCACCCGCACCTCGCCGGTGAAGCGGGGCCGCTGGGTGCTCGAGCAACTGCTCGGCGAGCCGCCGCCCCCGCCGCCGCCGAACGTGCCTGAATTGGCGGAGGAGGGCCCCGCGGCGGCCACCGCCTCGCTGCGGGAACGCATGGAGATCCACAGGAAGAACGCCGCCTGCGCCGGCTGCCACGCCCGGATGGACGCGATCGGTTTTGCGCTCGAGAACTACGACGCCGTCGGCGGCTTCCGCACGAAGGACGGCGCATTCGAGATCGATGCCGGCGGCGGCTTCCCGGACGGCACGACGTTCTCGGGGCCGGCGGGATTGAAGGACGTGCTGCTCGCGAAAAAGCGGGAGTTCTGCCGGTGTCTCACCGAGAAGATGATGACCTATGCGCTCGGCCGTGGGCTCGAACCCGCCGACCGGCCCGGGATCGAGCGGATCGTCGACAGGCTCGAGGCCGAGGATCATCGGGTGTCGGCCGTCGTGGCCGGAATCGTGGCCAGCGACGCCTTCCGCCAACGTCGCGGCGGCGGCCGGGACGAATGACGGTGGACGCATGATCGAAGGAGATGTCGCATGCCAAACGTGACCGCACGAACACTCTCGCGCCGCACGCTGCTCCGCGGGATCGGCGTCGCCCTTCCGCTCCCCTGGCTCGAGGCGATGGGCCCGCTCGCGGCGCGGGCCGCAGCCGCCGCGGCGCAGCCCGCGCCCCCCAACCGCGTGGCGTTTCTCTATGCCCCCAACGGCCAGCACATGCCCGACTGGACGCCGAAGGGAGAGGGCCGCGACTTCGAACTCGCCCCGATCATGGCGCCACTGGCCGGGCTCAAGCAGAAGCTAACGGTGCTCTCCGGCCTGGCGGCCGACAAGGCGCGGCCGCACGGCGACGGCGGCGGCGACCATGCCCGGGCGATGGCGGCGTTTCTCACGGGCGTTCACCCGAGGAAGACCGACGGCACGAGCATCCGCAACGGCACGTCGGTGGACCAGATCGTGGCGACCATGGTGGGAGACGAGACGCGGCTGGCGTCGCTCGAAATCGGCGCCGACAAAGGCGCGATGGCCGGCGACTGCGATTCGGGCTACAGCTGCGTCTATTCCTCCACCATGTCGTGGCGGTCGCCCACGCAGCCGGTGCCGAAGGAAGTCAATCCGAAGGTCGTGTTCGACCGGCTCTTCGGCGACGGCGATCCCGCCGCGGCGGCCCGCGCCGCCCGCCGCAAGAGCATCCTCGACTTCGTGCGGGACGATTCACGCGGCCTCGAACGGCGGCTGGCTGCCGGTGATCGACGGAAGCTCGACGAGTATTTCACGTCGGTCCGCGACATCGAGCAGCGGATCGAGCGGGCCGCCGCGTTGCCTCCGGTGCAGCCGCCCGGGATGCCCCAGCCGGCGGGCATTCCGAAGGACTATGGCGAGCACATCCGCCTCATGTGCGATCTGCTCGTGGTGGCGTTTCAGGCCGACGTCACCCGTGTCGCCACGTTCGTGCTGGCGAACGAAGGCAGCAACAAGCCGTATCCCTTCATCGGCGTACCGGAAGGGCATCACGATCTCTCCCACCACGGCGGCAACCCCGACAAGCAGGCCAAGATCCGCACGATCAACCTGTTTCACGCCCGCAACGTCGCGCACCTGCTCGAACGGCTCGATGCGACACAGGAGGCGGATGGCACGCTGCTCGACCATTCGGCGATCGTCTACGGCAGCGGCATCCACGACGGCAACCGGCACAACCACGAGGACCTGCCGATCCTGCTGGCCGGCGGCGGCTGCGGTACGATCACGACCGGCCGTCACCTGCGGTTCCCGGCGGAGACGCCGCTCGCGAATCTCTGGCTGTCGCTGCTCGACCGCATGAACGCGACGGTGGAGCAACTCGGCGACAGCACCGGCAGGCTGCCGGGGCTGCTCGAGTAGAGTTGGGCTTCGAGGCGGGGGAGGCGTGGCGGGGCAATGCCGCGAAGTCGCGTCAGCGGCCGCGGCGTGATTTGCCCGCGAGGGCCCCGAAGACTTCGCCGATCGAGTGGGCGGATTCGAGCGGATGGCGGAGCGACTGCTCGTAGTTCACCGCGTAGGTATTGCGGCGGCCGTCCTTTTTCCGCACCACGTAGCCCCCCGCCACCAGGTCGCAGACGATCCGGTGGGTGGCCCGCTCGCCGATGCCGACGAGGTCCGCGATCTCGGAAATGCGGATGTCGGCATGCTGGGCGATGCAGACCAGCACGTGGCCGTGGTTCGTGAGGAACGTCCAGGCGGGCGGGCGACCGGCAGCGGTGTTTCCAGGCGGAGAGGCGGGGGAACGAGCCATACTGAAGAATCGTAGCTTTTCGTGGAATCTCTTGACAGGCTTTCCGATACCTGTATTGTAAGACAGGTTTCATGAGTCACTGAGGGCTTCGCCATGCGATACACCATCACGATTCACTCGGTTTTGCCGCGGGATACGATCGAGGAGCGGCTGCCCAGCCTGACGGGGGGCGGCCCGTTCCAGGTGCGGGAACTCGTGCACCTCGGAGGAGGCGTGTGGTCGTTCACGCTCCAGCCGTGCCGTCACGGCATGGCCGTCGGATTCGGCAAGGTCGCCGAACTGCTCGTGCTGCTCGCCCGCGAATTCGAGGTCGAGGCGGTGGAGCGGTCGGCCCGCGGCCCGCTGGCGGCCGCCTCGTGAGCCCCTGTTTCTTCAATCGCCCCGCTTTCAGTCCCGTTTCGTTCCCATGCCCCATGGGCCTCGCGCCCTTCACCCAACGGAATTTCACATGACCCGACATGCAGTGACGGTGATCCCCGGCGACGGAATCGGCCCGGAATGTGTCCACGCGGCCGTCGACATCATCAACGCCACCGGCGTGCAGATCGACTGGATCGAGCGGCATGCCGGCGAGCGGGTCTTCAAGCAGGGCATCGCGTCGGGCGTGCCGCAGGAGACAATCGACTCGATCAGCCAGACACGGACGGTGCTCAAGGGCCCGCTGGGCACCCCGGTGGGCTTCGGCGAGAAGTCCGCGAACGTGACCCTGCGAAAGCTCTTCGAGACGTTCGCCAACATCCGTCCGGTCCGCGAACTGCCCGGCGTCGTGACGCCCTATACCGGGCAGGGCATCGACCTGGTGGTCGTGCGCGAGAACGTGGAGGACCTCTACGCCGGCATCGAGCACATGCAGACGCCCGGCGTGGCCCAGTGCCTCAAGCTCATCAGTGGCAAGGGCAGCGAGAAGATCGTGCGACTGGCCTTCGAGTTCGCCCGGTCCGAGGGACGCGGGTCCGTCGCCTGTGCGACCAAGTCGAACATCATGAAGCTCACCGAGGGGGAGCTGAAGCGGACCTTCGAGCGGATCGCGCCGGAGTACCCCGACATCCGGTCGTGGCACGTGATCATCGACAACTGCGCGCATCAGCTCGTCAAGAAGCCGGCGCAGTTCGACGTGATCGTGACGACGAACATGAACGGCGACATCATCAGCGACCTCACCTCGGCGCTCGTCGGCGGGCTCGGCTTCGCCCCGTCCGCCAATCTCGGCAACGGCATCGCGATCTTCGAGGCGGTCCATGGATCGGCCCCGAAGTACGCCGGCAAGGACGTCATCAACCCGACGGCCGTCCTCCTCAGCAGCGTGATGATGCTCAAGCACTTGGGTGAGTTCGCCGCGGCCGCCGACATCGAGCATGCCGTGCTCGTCACGCTCCTCGATGGCCGGCTCACCGGCGACGTCGTCGGCTACGACAAGGGGGTGAAGACGTCGGAG
>JBJTSM010000766.1:0-2067 GCA_046076685.1 Planctomycetia bacterium
CCCCGCCCGGCGGGCGCCGTGGGCGGTTACACCCGCACCGTCGTCGTTCACCCGGATCCCGGCGAGAGCGAGATGACCCGGACCGACGCCGCACAGCTCACCGAGTGGCTCGGCTGTCCGGCACGAATCATCGCCCCCGGGCAGACGGCCAGCCTGGCGACGACCGGACGCGAATTCCGCGGTCTCATCGTGTGGCTGCTCCTCGCCGCCTTCGTGCTGGAGGCCGTCGCCGGCTACCTCTTGAACGCCCGCCGGGAAAGAACCCGGGCACGTGAGGCGCAGGCATGACGCCGCTCTACTGGCTCCTCGGGCTCGACGCGGCCGCCTCGATCACCCGCGTGGGCGATTGGGTGTGGCGGGCCGCCGCGCCCTTGCCGCTCTGGGCGATCGCGCTGGTCGCCGCGGTCGGCCTGACCGTGGCGGCGTTCAACTTCCTGCCGCAGACGGTCGCCACCTGGCCGACGCGACTCTTGCTCGCGCTGGTGCGGCTCGCGGGGTTCGCGTTGATCCTGATCCTGCTCTGCCAGCTCGAGGCCCGCCTCACGGTGGAGCGCAGCCCGCGGCCCACCATCGCGGTGTTGACCGACACCTCCGCGAGCATGGGCCTCCAGGACGTCGCCGGCGCGTCGCGGCTCGCCGCCGCCCGGAAGTTTGCCGATCAATTGACAGAGGCGGTCGGCTCGCGGGCCGAGGTCGTCGGCCACGACTTCGACTGGCAGCTGCGGCCGTCCGATCCGGCCGCGCAGCCGGACCGGCCGACCCGGCTGATCGAAGCGATCGCGGAAACCGCCCGCACGGAAAACGACCTCCGCGCCATCGTCTGCCTGACCGATGGCAACGACACCGCCGGCGACCGCGGCCAACTCCTCGCCCCGGTGCTCGCCGCCCGGCCCCTGCCCGTCTACCCGGTGGTCTTCGGTTCCGAGACCGCTCCCCGGCTCGCGCGGGTGCAGATCAACTCCGGGGCCCCATACGTGCGGCTCGGCGACGAACTGCGGATCGCCGCCACGATCACGGCCAATCAGCTCGGCGAGCAGCAGGTCACCGTGCGACTCATGGAGGAAGGCAGGCCTGATCCGATCGCCGTGCGGGAAAAAGTATCGCTCGGGGCCGACCCGGTCGAGTTCGCGTTCGTGGTCAAGCCCGACAAGGCGGGAGAGAAGCTCTATCGCGTGGTGGTCGACGGCGTCCGCGACGCGGTCAGCGAAAGCCTCCAGGTGGCGGAACATCGCGTGAGCGTGCTCGACGCGAAGATCCGCGTGCTCTATCTCGACATCCCGCGGGACGAGCGGAAGATCCTCGGGCACTGGATCGCCCGGGATCCGGTGGTCGAGGCGGCCTTCCTCACGATGATGCCGAAGGGGGGCTGGTATGCACAGGGCACGATGCACCACAAGAACGCCGGCGACGGTCTGCCGAGCGCCGAGGCCGATCTCTGCAGGTACGACGTCGTCGTGCTCGGTGACATCCCGCGGTCTTATTTCCGGGAGGGGGGCGACACGGCGGAGACGAAGATGCAGTGGCTCGGCGATTTCGTCGGCCGTCGTGGCGGCGGGCTCGTCCTGCTCGGCGGCCGCAGCGTCTACGCCGCCGGACAGTATCACGAATCCACCCTCGCCCGGCTCGCCCCGTTTCAGATCGAGCCCACGAAGGACCCGCAGGTGGACAAGGCGTTTCGCATCACTCCGACCGTCGCGGGGCTCGGCCATCCGATCATGCGGCTCGAAGGGGATCCCGCCGCGAATCGCGATGCCTGGTACGACCTGCCCGCGCTCGACGGCAACAACCGCGTCGGCGGCGTGAAGCCGAGCGCCACCCTGCTGGCGGTGCGGGAGTTGCCCGAAGGCCCGATGCCCGTCATCGCGGTGCAGAACGTCGGCCGCGGGCAGGTGCTCGGGCTCTCGGCCGACACGACCTGGCGGTGGGAGATGATGCGGCCGGCCGACGGGGAGGACTACTTCCGCAGGTTCTGGGGGAACGTCGTCCGCGCCATCGCGCCGGATCCGCGGCTGCAGCCGGATCGTCCGCAGATCGGGCGGCTCGAAGCCGCCGCCGAGGTGGGCAAGA
>JBJTSM010000767.1:0-4063 GCA_046076685.1 Planctomycetia bacterium
CGACCGCCCGCGGGTCGGCGAGGTTGATCTTGAGCAAGGTGGGTAGTCCGCCCTCGCGGAGAAGGCGGAGGAGACGGCTGGGCGCGAGCGGCATGGCAACGACCGACGGGTGCTGGTTGACAGGGAGAGCGATGTTATCGCGTCTGCCATGTCATCGCACAAGTCCGGGTCGGCCGGCCGGTCACGGGGCGAGGTCGGCTAGTGCGATCTCCGCGCCGCCGCGGCGGCGGCTCTCGATGCCGCCGATCACGAGCTTCATGAGCTCCACCGTCTCGGCGAACGGATACGGGGCCACGCCCGTCCGCAGCCAGTCGATGAAGCCCGCCAGCTGGGCCTTGAACGCGAAGTGCGTGTCGGCGAAGGCCGTCTGCACGCGGCCCTTCGTGCCGACCAACTGCACGAGGCCGAAGCCGCCGAACATGTCGGCCGAGGCCACCACCACCACGTCCACGCCGCGGGCATGGGTGATGTGCACCACGTTGCGGTCGGCCGTGCCGGTGTTGCGGATCGTGAGAAACCCGGGCCCGAGGATCGGATAAATGCCCTCCAAGGCATGGATGCCATAGGCTTCCCAGCTCTTGGGCGTGGTGGCGGTCACGAGCCGCAGTTCTCCCAGATCGCGGGTGGAGAGCCGCCACGGCAGAAACTCCTTCGCATACCGCATCGCGCTCGACGAGAGGATCGGCTTCCCCGCGGCCTCCCAGGCGGCGAACTGCGCGAGGTCGGCCTCCGTGTCGGCCAGCGGCTTGTCGATGAAGACCGGCAGCCCGGCCTCGACGAACGGCCGCGCCCGCTCCACGTGCTCCGAACCGATGTCGGTGGCGATCACGACCGCGTCCACGGCGCCGATCAGATCGGTGGCCCGCTCGACCACGTGGGGGATCCGGGAGCAACGGGCCACGTGCTCGGCGGTGAAGCCGCCGGAGCCGGCGCAGTGGATGTGGGTGACCGTGGCTCCGGGAATCGTGAGCGTGTCGGCCGACTCCTTGTCGAGGTAGTCGGGAATGCCGGGAAACGGGCACTCCTTTCTCATCAGCTCGCGGTCGTAGCCGTTGAAGAGTGCCGACCACGAATAGGGATGGCCGTTGCCCACGCTCGAGCCGAGCATGCCCAGTCGAATCGCGTGCGGGGCCGGCACGAGCGGCTGCCGCGGGGCGGTCAGCGGGAGACCTGTCGCTGAAACGTCTGTTGCCATCAGCGGGACTTACGACGGCGGACCGCCGCCGCCGCCCGCTTGGCGGCCAGCCGCTCGGCCGCTTCGGCGTCGGCCGCGACGGCCTGGGCATACTGCGAGGTCACCGCGGGGATCGCGTCGAGCACGTGCTGCCGCATCCGCTCGCGGGCCTGGGCCGGATCGCGGCTGCGGATGGCCTCGTAGATCGCCGCATGCTCCGTGGCCGTGCTGCCGAGCCGCTCGGCCGTCTTCGCGACCGCCGCGGGGATGCCCGTCCACGCGAACACGTGGGCGAGCACGTGGGCGCTATTGAAAATCCGGGCGGCGATCGAGTTGCCGGCGGCGGCGAGCACCGTGGCGTGGAACTGCATGTCGAGCCGGAAGATCTGGTGGTAATGCTCGTCGGTCTCGAGCCATGCCCCAAGGTCGGGCCGCGCGGCGATGGCGGCGAGCTGCTCGCAGGAATGGGCGAGCGCGGCCTGTTGCACCGGCGTGGCCAGCAGCGCGGCCCGCTCGGCGAAGAAGGGCTCCATCACGAGCCGCAGCTCGTAAATCTCCGAGAACTCCGTGGGCGTCGGTTCCCGCAGCAGGATTCCCCGTTGGCCCTGCTGCACCACGAGCCCCTCGGCTTCGAGCTGGATGACCGCGTCACGGACGGGGCTGCGGCCGAGGCCGAGCTGCTCGGCCAGATTGCGATGCGACGTGCGGTGGCCGGGCAGCAGGCCCCCGTCGATGATCATCCGCCGGATCGACCGGTAGGCGACGGCAGTCTGGTCGTCGGCATGGCCGGAAAACGTGACAGCATCCTGGGACACGGCAAAACTCCTCGGGGAAAGTCGCGACATGACGAGATGATCCAAGAGAGTATACCGTGGGGGTGTGGGAATGAAAACTTGCCCGAGCGAGCCGTGTCGGGACGGCCGGATGCTCCCCTGCCCCGCCGCGGCGTTGACGGAATCTCGAACACCCGTTCTCATAGCGATGTCATGGCAATCCTCGACACCTTCTCGCTCGCCGGCAAAACCGCCCTGCTCACCGGCGGGGCCGGCCTCTACGGCCGGCAGATCCTTCGCGGCCTGGCCGAGGCCGGGGCCCGCACCTACATCGCCTCGCGGAATCTCGACGCCCTCGAAGTCCTCGCCGCCGAGCACCGCGGCGCAGGGCACGACGTGCGGCCGCTCAGGCTCGACCAGGCCGACGAGGCCTCGATCGCGGCGGTGCGCGAGCGGATCGTGGCCGAGAGCGGTGGCCTGCACGTGCTCGTCAACAACGCCGTCGCCCGCCCCACGCGGGGGCTGTCCGACGACGCGGCCAAGATCGACGAGAGCCTGCATGTCAACGGCACGGGCCTGATCCTCGTCACCCGCGGGCTGGCCGACGCGATCGCCGACGGCGGCTCGATCATCAACATCGGCTCGATCATGGGGCTCGTCGGGCTCGAGCCGCTCAACTACCGCGGCACCGACATGAGCGGCTGGGTGCCCGACTACTTCTTCCACAAAGGGGGCATGGCGAACCTCACCCGCTTCTTCGCCAGCTACTTCGGGAGCCGCGGCATCCGCTGCAACTGCCTGCACCCTGGCGGCCTCTTGAACGAGGCGCACCCCGAAGCCTTCGTGAAAAACTACAGCGAGCGAACCTGCCTGGGCCGGCTCGCCAACCAAGACGACCTCGCCGGGGCCGTGGTGTTTCTCGCTTCCGACGCCTCGGCCTACATCACCGGCACGAACATCCCCGTGGACGGCGGCTACACCGCGAAATGACCTCGGCCACGACCAGCCCGCCCGGATCCGCGCCGATCGCCACGGGCTTCTCCCGGTTCATGCTCGGCACGGTGCAGTTCGGCCTGCCCTACGGCGTGGCCAACCGCGCCGGCCAGCCCGCCTACGCCGACGTGGTGGCGATCGTGGCCGCGGCGATCGCCGGGGGCGTGACCTGCTTCGATACGGCCGCGGTCTACGGCACGAGCGAGGAGGTGCTCGGCCGAGCGCTCCGCGACCTGCGGGCGGCCGACCGGGTGACGGTGGTCACGAAAACCCAGCCGTTCACGCCCGACGAACTCGCCTCCCCCGCCCGTGCCGCGCGGGCGCTCGAGGCGTCGGTGGAGGCGTCGCGCCGCCGGCTCGGGCTCGACTGCCTGCCGCTGGTGCTCTTCCATCGCGAGGCCGATGCGATCCATTTCGACGCGCTGCTCGCCCTCCGCGACCGTGGCTGGCTGCGGGCCGCGGGCGTGTCGTGCGACAACCGCCCCGGGCCGGCCGCCGAGTTCGCCGCCCGTGCGGGCGTCACCGCGTTGCAACTGCCCGCCAACATCCTCGACCCGCGGCACCGGCGGGGCGGCTCGTTCGCCGCGGCGGCTCACCGGGGTGTGGCCGTGTTCGTGCGGAGCGTGTATCTGCAGGGGCTTTTGCTGATGCCCGAGGCCGACATCCCCGAGCCCTTGCGAGCGGTGGTGCCGGCGCGTCGGGCCATCGAGGCGCTCGCCGCCGAGGCGGGGATCGGCGTGGCCGAACTGGCCGTGCGATTCATGCTCGGGCTCGAGGGCGTGACGAGCCTCGTGATGGGCGTCGATACCGTGCCCCAGCTCGAGCACAATCTCGCGATCGTCGGCCGTGGCCCGCTCGATCCGGCCCTCGCTGCGGCCGTGACGGCCGCGATCCCGCAGCTGCCGGAGATGGTGGTGTCGCCGCCGCTGTGGCCGAAGCGGGATGCGTGAGCTACCCGCGCTGCTTGATCGCCTTCACGGCGGAGGCCTCGGGCTCGAGCGACTTGTAGAAATCGTCGAGCGGATAGCAGCCGCTGCGGAGGCCGTTGCGGGGCGCGGTGGTGCAGTCGCTGAAGGTGCGGCAGATCGCCGTTCGCGCGAGCGGTTTGCCGGCGAGCGCGTCG
>JBJTSM010000768.1:0-4021 GCA_046076685.1 Planctomycetia bacterium
CCGGCCGGGCTCTCCGACACCACGACCGTGACGGTGCAGGCTCCGCAGGTGACGAAGACGCTCGTCGGCACGTCGATCGTGGACGCCTTCAATACGAACACGCAGGGCGTGATCGGCGAGATCGCCACGTTCGAGCTCTCGGTCGACGTGCCGCGGGGCACGACGCCGAGCGCCGTCGTCGTCGATTCGCTCCCCGCGGGCCTCGCCTTCGTGCGGATGGTGGGCAGCCCGGTGGTCGATCCGGGCGTCACGTTCACGGGCTCGGCGACGCCGGTCGTGACGAACAGCGGGCGGACGGTCACGTTCAACCTCGGCGACGTCGTGAATGCCAATGCCGACGGAGAGCGGCACGGGATCACGGTGCGGTACGAGGCGGTCGTGCTCAACGTCTCGAGCAACGTGGCCGGCAAGACGCTCACGAACGACGCCAAGCTCACCTGGACCGGCCACGACGAACTGCCCGCGGCGAAGTCGGCACCGCTGACCGTGATCGAGCCGAAGCTGACGATCGACAAGTCGGTGACGCCCACGACGGCCCAGGCGAGCGACACGGTGACCTTCACGATCGTCGTCGCGGCGAGCCAGACGACCGCCCACAACGTGGCCCTGTCCGACATCTTCCCCGGCGGGATCACGTATGTCGCCGGCTCGCTGAAGCACACGGCCGGCGTGGTGCCCACGACGCTGGCCACCGCCGCCGGCGGCGACGCCTTCACCGCCACGTTCACGCAGCTTACGCCGGGCCAGACGAGCACGATCGAATTCAGGGCGAAGCTCGATCCGAGCGTGACCGCCGGGCAGGCGATCACGAACGTGGTGACCGAGACCTGGACGAGCCTCCCCGGCAATCCGGGCCTGATCACGCCCAACAACCCGAATGCCTACGAGCGGACGGGCGCCGAGTCGACGAGCCAGGGCCAGCTGAACAACTACAAGACGAGCGACTCCGCGATCGTGACCGTCGCCCAGCCGACGGTGACGAAGGCGCTCGTGACGACGTCGATCGTGAACGCGTCGAATTCCGCCACGCAGGCGGTGATCGGGGAGACGGCCACCTACACCGTCACGATGAAGCTCCCGCAGGGCCGCACGCCCGCCGCGCAGCTGATCGACCTGATGGGGCCGGGGATGGCGTTCGTCCGCGTCATCTCGGCCGTCAACGACGATCCGGGCAGGCTCGTGGTGCCGGGCTTGAACACGGCCCCCGCGCTCACCAACGACGGCACGACCGCCACGTGGACGCTCGGCGACATCGTCAACACCGACACCGACTCGGGCACCGACGAGACGATCACGTTCACGATCGAAACGGTCGTGCTCAACGTCTCGGGCAACGTGAGCGGCGTCTTCATCACGAACCGGGCGCAGGCCCGCTGGGGCGGGGCGAACACGTCGGCCCTCGCCCACAGCGGCGCGGTGCAGGTGATCGAGCCGAAGCTGCGGACGACGAAGGCGGCGGCCGTGGGCGGCTTCGGCGGCACCGCCGGCGATCCGGTCACCTACACGATCGTGGTCAGGCAGTCGTTGAGCAGCGACACCGACGCCTTCGGGGTCACCCTCCGCGACGTGATCCCGGCCAAGATCACAAACCCCGTGCTCGTGAGCGTCGTCGACTCCGCCGGCCCGGTGACGGCGGCGAACTTCAGCCTCTCCGGGAACACGCTGACGACGACCGGCGCCGGCTTCGACCTGCCGAAGCTGCCGACCGACCGCACGATCACGATCACGGTGACCGGCACGCTCGCCGGCCCGCTGGCTGCCAACGAGAAGATCACCAACACGAACCAGATCAAGTGGTCGAGCCTGCCGGGCACTCCCGGCCAGATCACGCCCAACAGCCCGCAGGCCTACGAGCGGACGGGCTCGGAGTCGACGAGCCAGGGGCAGCTCAACAACTACGTCACGACCGGCTCGGCCACGATCACGGCCAACACCGCCGACCTCGCCGTCGTGAAGACGGTCAGCAATACCACGCCGAACGTGGGCGACACGATCACGTTCACCGTCACGCTCACCAACAACGGCCCGAATGCGGCCCATCTGGTCGAGGTCACCGACCAGTTCCCGACGACAGGCCTGCAGCTTCTCTCCGTAACGCCGAGTCAGGGGACGTTCAACGAGTCGACCGGCCTGTGGACGGTGGGCACCGTGGGCGTCGGCGCGGCGAACAAGCAGACGCTCACGATTCAGGCGAAGGTGCTCGCTCCGGCCGTGAACACGATCCCCGCGGCGCAGACGAACGTCGCCACGGTGACGAAGTCGGCCGAGCCCGACTCGAACCCCGGCAACAACACCGGCACGGCCACGGAGACGCCGCAGTACGCCGATCTCGCGGTGACCAAGCAGACCGACCAGCCGGAGCCGAACGTCGGCGCGACCGTCACCTACACCATCACGCTGCGCAACAACGGCACCGCCACGGCGACGGGCGTCGAGGTCACCGACACGCTGCCTGGTGACGTGACCTACGTGGCGGCGGTCGCGGCCGGGGGCACCACCTTCACGCCGTCGGGCACGCCGGTCGCGGGGGGCGTGTGGCGTGTGCCCGCCATCGCGCCGGGCCAGTCGCTCGTGCTCACGATGTCGGTCACGGCCGACGCGACGGGCGTGCAGTTCAACACGGCGACGATCTCGAAGAGTGACGTCTGGGACCCGGATAACGGCAACAACACCGCGAAGACGCCGATCGACGCGCAGGCGGCGGACCTGGTCGTGGCGAAGACCGTCGACGACGCCACGCCGAACGTCGGCGCCCTCGTGACCTTCACCGTCACGCTCGACAACCTCGGGCCGAGCACGGCCCGCGACGTGGAGGTGGACGATCTGCTTCCGGCCGGCCTGGCGTACCAAAGCCACACCGCCAGCACGGGCGACTACGACGAGGGCACCGGCGTCTGGACGGTGGGCGACGTGGCCTCCGGCGCGACGAACACGCTCACGATCGTCGCCCTCGTGACGGCGCCCAGCTCGGGGCCCGCGCCGGCCCGGACGAACACGGCCGCCGCCACCTCTCAGACGATCGACCCGAATCCCGGCAACAACACAGACTCCTCGACCGTCACGCCCAAGCAGGCCGATCTCGCGGTCGAGAAGGTCGTCAGCGACAACACGCCGAAGGTCGGCGACACGATCACCTACACGATCACGGTGTCGAACCGCGGCCCCGACACGGCGACGAACGTCGTGGTCAATGACAATCTTCCGGCCGGCCTGATCTTCGTGTCGGCCACACCCAGTCAGGGCAGCTACGACGCGGGCACCGGCGTCTGGGCGGTCGGCACGGTGACGACGAGCGACTTCCCGGCGCTGGTGGTCGTGGCGACCGTGGATCGGCCCGCGAGCGGGATCCCCCAGCCCGCCACGAACACGGCCACGGTGTCGGGCACCGAATACGACCCCGACACCTCGAACAACACCGACAGCGTCACCGAGACGCCGCAGTATGCCGACCTCGCCGTGGACAAGGTCGTGAGCGACGCGCGGCCGAACGTGGGCGACGTCATCACCTACACCGTCACGCTCTCGAACAAGGGGCAGGACACGGCCACCGGCGTGACGATCCTCGACCAGCTGCCCGCCGGGCTCGAATTCGTCGCGGCGACGGCGAGCGAGGGCACCTACGACTCGGGCAGCGGCATCTGGACCGTCGGCACGGTGGACACGCTCTTCGCCCGCACGCTCTCGATCCAGGCCCGCGTCCGGCCGCCCGTCTCTGGCAGCCCGCAGCCGCAGACCAACACGGCGAGCGTCCAGACGAGCGATCAGTACGACCCCGATCCGGCGAACAACACCGACAGCGTGACGGAGACGCCCCGGTATGCCGATCTCGCCGTGACGAAGCGCGTGGACGATCCGGCGCCGAACGTCGGCGGACAGGTGACCTTCACCGTGGAGATCACGAATCTCGGCGCCGACGAGGCGACGGGCGTGGCGGTGCGCGACCTTCTTCCGACCGGGCTCACGTTCGTCTCCGCCGGAGCCTCGGCGGGCACGAGCTATGACCCGGCAACCGGGATCTGGA
>JBJTSM010000769.1:0-7779 GCA_046076685.1 Planctomycetia bacterium
CCGACGTGGTCGATCGGGCTGCCGAGCGTCTTGTGGCAGCAGTGCTCGCTCCAGGTCTGGGCGATGGTCTCCAGTTCGATCTCCAGCGGATCGCGGCCGAGGGCCTGGAAGTGGTCGCGCACGGCATGCAGCTCGGCGGCCGAGAGCGCGAGGCAGCGGTCGCGACTGAGCTTCTCGAGTGCGGCGTCGTCGAGGCCGTCGAGGCGGACCGTCTGCTGTGAAAACGTCCACGGCCGACCGCCGGAGAGCGTGCGCAGGGTGAGCGGGCCGAACACCACGTCGTGGATCGCCTCGCTGGCCAGCAGCTTCCAGGCGATCCGGTCGGCTGCCGCCTGGTCGAGGGCGGGCAGCCAGTACGTGCGGACGCTCCGCACGGCCGTCGGCCGCAGCCCCAGGAGGCCGCAGGCTTCCTGCATGGTTTCCGCGGCCGGATCGGTGACGCCCGCGCGGGGCAGAACATGGAGCAGGGTGGGCAGGCCTTCCGCGCTGGTCGCTTTGGACGTCGATTCCGCGGCGCCGCGAAGGTCGGCGACCGTGAACGTTTCGGTGACGGGATCGGCCAGCACCGTCGCGGCGAGCCGTTCCACGTCGGCCCGGGACAGTTCCCCTTCGATCAGCCAGCCGGCCGCGGTTTTGGCCCGCGTGCAGCCAGTGATGCCCAGTTCGATGGCTCCGGCGACGAGCGCCCTGGCGGCATGATCGCCGGCGGCATCCCGGAGATGGACGTCAACTTCCCACAGCATCGCGGTCTTCCTTGGCACGCGTGAGCAATGAAACCAGCCGGCGACGGTCGCCGGCCGCGAGCGCGGCGAGCATTTTCTCGGTGACTCCGGCGATCCGCGACAGGGCCCGGGCCACCGGGGCCGCATTGTCGAGCAGGATGTCGGCCCAGAGGTCCGGGTCTCCCGCGGCGATCCGCGTGGTGTCGCGCCAGCCGCCGGCCGTGAACCGCCGCGCTTCGGCGGGAGTGGCTGCGGCGACGGCGGCCGCGATCACGTGCGGCGCGTGGCTGGTCATGGCGAGGATGCGGTCATGCTCGCGGGGCGGCATGGTGTAGACGGTGGCGCCGAGCGCCGACCAGAAGCCGCCGATCGCCTCCACGTCTGCGGCGGGCGTGGCGGTGGCGGGCGTGACGATCGAGACCCGGCCGGTGAAGAGCTGCGCATCGGCGGCGGCGGGCCCGCGGCGGTGGCTGCCGGCCACGGGATGCGCCCCGACGAAGCGGCCCCGGCGTGAGCGCCGGCGTTTCTCCCAGGCGGCGACGATGCGTCCCTTCGTGCTGCCGGCGTCGGTGAGCAGCGTGCCCGGCCGCACGGCGGCGTCGACCGCCTCGAGGATCCGGGGGATCGACGCCACACCGGTGGCCACCACGACCAGGTCGGCACCGCCGACGGCGCCGGCGATGTCGGTGGTGGCCTCGTCGATCGCGTGCAGCCGCTTTGCTTCGGCGAGCGACGCGGCCGACCGGCCCACGCCGATCACCCGCCCGGCGAGCTTCCGCGCCTTGAGCGCCAGGCCGATCGAGCCGCCGATCAGGCCCACGCCCACGATCGCGACGGTCGGCCAGTGAGCGTGCGGGGCTTTCATGGAGCGGGCGCATGGGGGCGAAGGGGGCGGGCGACGCGTGACTTTTTAGCAGATGCCGGAAATGGGGCCAGCGGTGCGCTTCCGCGGCTTGCCGTGAACGCAATCCCCGGGCTTGCGCCAGGGCCTTTTATGCGCCGCGGCACCGCTCCCCATAAAAGCCCGAAGCGCAAGCGCCGGGATGGAGCCGGCCCACCGGCGCCGGGGCCGGAACGCTGACAAGGCCGGGCTCGGGCACGATGCCCGGGCCCGGCGAGAACGCATTACACTTGCATGCATGTTTTCGCGTCGGGAGATGCCGCGGGCGGTGGTGGCCGACATGCTCGGACGGCTGGCCGTCGCGCTTGCCGCAGGCATCGACCTGCGGCGGGCGTGGCAGATGGAGGCGGCGCGTGTGCCCGCCGCGTGGCGGCCGCGGATGGAGCAGGTGGCCAGGGCCCTGGCGGAAGGCAATCCGCTGGCTGAGGCGCTCGCAGCCGCCGGCGACACGTTTCCGCCGCTCGTCCGGGGCATGGCGGCCGTCGGTGACCGCACCGGCCACGAGGCGGAGACACTCCGCGAGGTCTCCGACGTGCTGCACAGGGGCGTGCGCAACGCGCGGGCCTTGCGCAAGAGCCTGGCCGGCCCCGCGTTTCAACTCACCGTGGCGATCGCCGTGGTCGGTTTTCTCATCTTCATGGCGGGCATGATGGCCCACGACGTGCTGGGCATCGGGCTCCGTGGCCCCCGCGGCCTCGTCACCTACCTCGCGATCGTCGCGGGACTTGCCGTGGGCGGCAGGCTGCTCTTCGGCCGAGTGGTGGCGAGCTGGCGACGGCATGGCGTCGTGCGGCTCGTGGTCGATCGCCTGCCCCTGATCGGTCCTGCCTCCCAAGCTGCCGAGGCGGCGGCCTGGTGCCGGGCGGCGTCGCTTGCAAGCGGTGCGGGGCTCGACGCCGGTCGCCTGCTCGCGCTGGCGGCGAGCGTGGCGCCCGGGCTCGCGGTCGATGGCACCGCCGTCGAAAACCGGCTCCGGGCGGGGGCGACGCTTGCCGAGGCGCTCGACCGCACGCGGCGGTTTCCGCTGCGGGTGCTCGAGGTGATCGCCGTCGGCGAGGCGACCGGCAACACCGCCGAGGTGCTCGACCGGCTCGCCGGTCAGCTCGACGACGAGGCCCGGGCCGGCTTCGAGGCGGCCGCCCGCGGGGCCGGTTTTCTCGTCTGGGCGGCCGTGGCCGGGCTGATCGCATTGATCGTGCTCCGCATTTTCTCCTCGTATCTGGCCGTGATCCAGGACGCCGCGGGCGGGAGATGACACCGGGTATCGCGCGAGGCAGACGGACCGGATGGTGCGAGCGCGGCCGGCCCGGCTGACGGAGGCCCTCCCGTCAGGCCGATAGAATGAAGCTGGCAACATGAACGGGGAGACCGTTCGGAGAGGGTTCTTCGCGATGCTCACCACCAGAGGTCATTTCGGGAGAGGTCATTCCGGTGCCGGGGGCCGCGGCCGCCTGCGGCGGATCGCCGCGGCGGCGGTGCTCGGGCCGGCATGCGCCCTGTCGGCCGCGAGGGGAGAGGAGCCGGCGTCGACGGCCGCGAGCGTGACCGAGAAGCCGGCGAGTCAGCAGGAGCTGATGACCGCCCGCGGCTTCGTGCGGTATCGCGGGATGTGGCGGACGGTGCAGGAGATCGAACTGATCGAGCGGGCCGACCGGGTGCGGCTTGCGCAGAAGGAGTGGGATGCCCGGCTCGAACGGCTGCGGAAACGGCTGGACGATCCCCGGCAGGCCGCCGCCGCCGCCGAGGAGCTTCGCGAAATCGCCGATCCCTTCGCCGTGCCGGCACTGGCCGCGGCGCTCGGCAAGGAGCGGATGCCGCGCGTGCGGGCCTACTATGTCGAGTCTCTTTCGCACATCCGCGGCCAGGAGTCGCTGGTCGCGCTCGTGAGCGTGGCCGTCGATCATCCCGACCCCGAGACTCGAATCCTCGCGGTGGAGCGGCTGGTGGACATCGGCCCCGACATTGCCGCGGCGGCGATCGTCGGCGCGTTGGGCGGAGGGGACAACGCCCGCATCAATCGGGCTGCCGAGGCGCTCGGACAACTCGGCTCGAAGGTCGCGGTCGCACCGCTCGTCGACGTTCTCGAGACGGACCACGTGGTGGTGGCAGGGGGCGGCGCGGCGGAGGGCTCGACCACCGCGACCTTCACGCCCTCGGGGGGCGGCCTCTCCATGGGGTCGGGGCCGAAGCGGCAGAAGACCCGCGTGCAGAACCAGCAGGTGCTCGAGGCGTTGGTCAGGTTGACGAGCGTGAACTTCGAGTGGAACACGGCCGCCTGGCGGGCCTGGCTCGCCAACCGCGAGTCTCCGCCCGACTTCGACCCGAGGCGCGGCTGAGCTACGCGGCGCGGTCGGCCGGCAGCGGCGGCGCGGGGCGGCGGCGCTTCGGGAACCACTCGGCGTCGAGCACCAGCGTCGCCACGCGGTTCTCGAGGTTCGGCCGGAAGATCACGAGCAAGAGCACCGGCAGGAACCAGGCCATGAAGAGGCCCCCGTTGTGTGCCTTCCAAAACTGGCTGCCCAGGAGCACCGCCGCCGTGCAGCTCATCAGGGTGCCGAGGTTCTTCGGCACCGGCCAGATGGCGAGCGTCGAGATCATCGCCACGAAGGCGGCCAGCACCGGCAGCCGGAAGAAGGAATCGTTGAAGGGGAGCGCCCAGAATCCCTCGAGCGACACTTCGTTGGGAAAGATCCAGCCGAACATCTGCCGCAGCTGCCCCATGAAGATGGTCGAGTCGGGCGACGTGAACCAGAGCCCGAAGACGAGCGCGAGAAGCGCGGCGCCGATGCCGAGGGCGAATCGCCGGATGCCCCGCTGCCAGTAGAAGCCGCACCAGAGAGGCAGCAGGAAGACGGGATAGTAGATCGTGCCGATCGCCAGACCGATGAGCGATCCCGAGACGAACGGGCGGCGATAGGCCGCGATCGCCCAGACGACGAGGGCTCCCGGCAGGGCGTGATCGACCCGGCCGGTCATGATCGCCGTGTAGGGCAGAAGCAGGTAGAGCACGGCCGCGGCGATGCCCAGGCGGATCGCGCCGAAATGCCGCCAGCCGATGACGACCATGCCCGCCACGATGGCCAACTGCGAGAGGATGGCCATCACGCGGGCGGTGGTCTCGTAGACGATGCGGTTCGTGGCACCGGGGCTGTCGCCCGCGGCGACGGCGTCGGGATCGGCCGAAAAGAGCCGCTGCGTCGAGACGTGCGGCAAGAGGAAGAGCAACGGATAGCCGGGGCCCAGCCGGGAGAGCTGGTCCGCGTCGACCTCCGCTTCGCGGGCGTTGAGCCGCGCGGCCGCCGTGGCTCCGGCAAGGTCGTCCCGCTGCGGGCGGCTCGTGATCACGTTGGCCAGGAGGAAGACGAGCAGCGAGATGCCCAGGAACACCAGTCCCCCGACCGTGAGGTTCGGGTCGAGCAGCGGCCGGCGGACCATGAGCGAATCGAAGAGCATCCGCACGAGGAAGATGCCCGACACGGCGAAGATCCAGATATAGCCGAGTTGCTGGGCGGCGGCGCTGGCCTTGTAGCCGCCGTACTCCACCGCGAGCAGCCCCGGGGCGAGCAGGATGAGCCCGACCAGGTCGAGATTCCGCATGCTCCAGACGCGGCTGAACTTGAAGAACACCGCGATCGACAGGAGCGACGACAGGTAGAACCACGTCGTGGGATTGACGCGGTAATAGTGGAAGAGGATGTCGCTCATGCCGGCGGTCCTGCCCGACCTCGCGGGTGGGGGCACTCACGAAAATGCATCGCTGGGAAGCGGATCAGGCGGACAGTATAGGGGAAAAACAGCGGAATCCCGTGTCGGCCCCCGATTCCTGCGGTTTCCACGACGTTTTCCGCCAACGGCGTGCCAAAAAAGAGACAGCCCCGGCCATCCTGGCCGGGGCTGTCAGCCGTAACGTGCTCGCGAGCACTGTTTCCGATCGATCCTGGGGATCAATACTTCAACTTGTCGCCGAGGTGCTCGTTGCCCGCCCGGGTCACGAGTGCCGAGAAGACACGGATCGTGACGTCGCCGGTGATCAGCCGGGTGCTGCCATCGCCGAAGACGACGTTCGCCCCGCCCGGATGGAAGGCGTAGACCTCCGACCCGCCGTCGACTCCATAATAGCCCGTCGACCACGGGGCCGCGGTGATGCTTTCACCGTTCGTGGCATTTACCACCTTCGTCGGACTCGACCGGAATGCGGTGCCGCCCGCATTCGAGCCGTCGATCGAGATGTCGCTCGCCGGCCGCACCCATCCACCGGCGTTGAGCCGGAAAACCGGGAACTTATTGGTGGCATCGTCAGCCCGGCTCCGTTTCCGATAGACGAAGGGTCGGCCGGCACTCTCCGCCACGAGGATCGTGGTCGACAGGCCATCCGTCGCGTCGCCCAGCTTCGGACGGTAGCCGTCGCCGTAGTCCTTCGGCAGCAGGCCGTCGCCCGTGCTGGGGGTCTTGTTTCCGCCGGAGGGCCCGGTTGCGGGAGCAGTCGACGCGGCGACATCGGCCTTGTTGTCATCGCCCACGAGCGGCGAAGAGGTGTTCTCCAACGCTTTGTCGACGTAGATGGTCGGTCCGTAGTCGGAAGGAGCGCAGAAACCCGGGGACGCCGAGACGTTCGTGTACGCGGTGCCCGACGTGGCGAGGATGGCCTTCGCATAGGTCGTCGGAACGGCGTAGGGCTGGCTCGTATCTTGCGGATCGTAATCGTACCGCTGGTCCGGGTTCGGAGCCGACGGGCATTCGTATGAGGCGATCCGCGTCGACGCCAAAACGTAGTTCGGGATCGGATAGTCGGTCGAGGACGTCGTGCCGGACCACGTGATCGCGGGGTTGTAGCGGTCGAAGAGCGCAATCTGCTCGATCTGGGGGAGAATGCGGACAAAGTAGCCGAGCCGCAAGCCGGTTGAACGGAGGCTGCTCGGCAGCACGCCACCATTGCCGTCGACGAACGTCTGGGTGGCGACGCCGAGTTGCTTCATGTTGTTCGAGCACGCATTGCGACGGGCCGACTCGCGTGCCGCCTGCACGGCCGGGAGCAAGAGCCCGACGAGGGTGCCGATGATCGCGATCACGACCAAGAGTTCGACGAGCGTGAAGCCCCGACGAACCCGGGAAGGGGAGAGGACCGACATGGAGGAACTCCTTTGGAAAGAAACTGGAAAGAAACGAATCGAACAGATCAGGCCTCGGTCGACGCGAGCGAGGCTGGACGAGCAAATGGACGGTGGGTCACCTGCGGTTCTTGCGGACGGGCTGGCTGCCGTCGCGGACGGAGACCTGCATGCCTGTCAGGTCTTCACGAATCTCGAATCGCAGCGGAGTGGTTCCGGCCGAGCGGTACTCGGACGGAATCCGCTTTGCGGACTCGCCGGGGCGGACGGTGACCGCGTAGATCCCGGGGGGCAGCCCCTCCGCCTCGGCGATCTGGAACGATCCGTCCGCCGTGGTGCGGATCAGCCGCGGCTCCGCGGTGGCCGAGTCGCCGAGCAGTTGGAAGCCGACGGTCACTCCGGCCAGCGGTTTACCGTTGAACGTCGCGGTGCCGGCCACCCCGTGCCGCGCCAGCATGGGGAGCGTGTTGAAGACGGCGACCGCCAGCACGAGGCCGACACCTGCGAGCACGAGCGCCCGGATGATCCACCGGGGCAGGCCGTACGCCTCGACCGTGGCAGAGACGTGCGACGCGAGTGCCGCAATTGCCGAGTCATCCCCGCCATCGCCGTCGCTGTGCCGTCGACGGCGGATGCCCTTGAGATCACAGATGGCCGCATCGGCGGCCCGCGACGAGGCGGAAGAGGTCGAGGAGGTGGATTTGCCGCCGCGGCTGGTAGAGGGCCGACGGGGCTGACCGGCGGCGTAAGAGAGTGCTGCGGAGGACATTCGAGGGCTCCTTTGCGTTGAGCCATCGCGTGCCTCCGGTCCGTCCGGTCGGTCTCGCGGTCGTGTGGTCGGGGGTGGGTTGGGCCTGGTTGTCGGGGTTCGTTTGGGTCAGGCCGGCCGTCCGGTTCGTTGGATCGGCCTGTATTGGATCGGGAGGTCGGGTGCTGCCATGTGCAGATCGCTTCCGTCACCGATGTCTCATCACAAACGATATGTTATCAATTCGATCATATTGGTCAAGCAGTTTACAAAAATTTTTTGGGCTTGTTTTAAAGCACT
>JBJTSM010000770.1:0-2534 GCA_046076685.1 Planctomycetia bacterium
CACCTCCAAGCTCGCCGACAGCGAGCGCACGCGCATGCGCCGGCTCGACATCGGCTTCGTCTATCAGTTCCATCACCTCCTGCCGGAGTTCACCGCGCTCGAAAACGTCATGCTGCCGCAGATGATCGCGGGCCTGGCCAAGGCCGAGGCCAAGGCGCGGGCCAGCGAACTCCTCGGCTATCTCGGCCTCGCCGAACGCCTGACCCACCGGCCTGCCGAACTCTCCGGCGGCGAGCAGCAACGGGTGGCCGTCGCGAGGGCCATCGTCAAGCGGCCGGAGGTGCTCCTGTGCGACGAGCCGACAGGCGCGCTTGACGTGAAGACGGGCGTCATCGTGCTCGAGGCGCTCGTGCGGGTGAGCGCGGAGATCGGCGCGACGACCGTGCTCATCACGCACAACGCCGGCATCGCCGCCATCGCCGACCGCGTGCTGCAGATGTCGGACGGCCGGGTCGTGGGCGAAGAGGGACGCACCACGCGGGCGGCGCCGCGGGACCTGCGGTGGTGAGCCCTGCGGAGGAGATCGGCCTTGGGAACGCGCGCCTGGAACACGCCTGCCTGGAAAAGACGCGCAGGGAACACGCTCGATCGCAAGGTGCTCCGCGATGTCGTCCGGCTCGCGCCGCAGCTGGCCGCCGTCGCGGTCGTGATGGCCTGCGGCGTGGCCGTGCTCGTGATGTCGTGGAGCATGCTCCGCTCGCTGGCGGGCACGCAGCGGGAATATTACGAGCAGGCGAGGTTTCCCGATGTGTTCATCCATCTCCGCCGCGCGCCGGCAGTCGTGGCCCGGCGGCTCGCAGCGATCCCCGGGGTGACGAGGCTCGAGACGCGGGTGGTGGAGGACGTGACGCTCGACCTGCCGGGCTCGGTCGCCCGCCGCGCGCCCGCCGTCGGCCGGCTGACGTCGCTGCCGGACATATCCGAGCCAGCCGCGCTGATTGGGTTGACCGGGCGCGAGGGCGACGGTGGGCTCTGCCGGCTGCACCTGCTGCGGGGCCGCCTGCCGGCGCCGGGCCGGCCCGCGGAGGCGGTCGTCGGCGCCGGATTCGCATCCGCCCACGGCCTCGCGCCCGGCGACCATGTCTTCGCCGTGCTCAATGGCCGTCGCACCCGCCTCGATCTCGTCGGCGTGGCCACGTCGCCGGAATACGTCTACACGATCGGGCCGGGCGGACTGTTTCCCGACGACCGCTCGTTCGGCGTCTTCTGGATGGGCCGCGCGGGCCTGGCCGCTGCGTTCGACATGGAGGACGGCTTCAACGACGTCGTGGCCACGATCGCGCCGCACGCCCAGCCGCGGGACGTGTGCCGGGAACTCGATCGCGAACTCGACCGCTACGGCGGGCTGGGCGCCCACGGTCGGGAATTCCAGACGTCGCACCGCTACCTCACCAACGAACTCCGCGAACTGAGAAACATGGGCCGCGTGGCCCCGGTGGTGTTTCTGGCGGTGACCGCGATCCTCATGCACCTGATCGTGTCGCGGCTCATCGGCATGCAGCGGGAGCAGATCGCGACCCTGGCGGCCTTCGGCCTGACGAGGCGGGAGATCGGCGGCCACTCTATAAAGCTCGCGGCCGTGGTGCTCGTTTGGGGGGCCGGGCTCGGCACGGCGCTCGGCTGGTGGCTCGGCATCCAGCTGACCGCGATGTATGCCCGGTTCTTCCGGTTCCCGGTGCTCGCGTTTCATCCCGATCCCGAGGCCATCGGCTGGTCGGTGGCCGTGGCGTCGGCCGCGGCCCTGGCGGGCGTCGCGCAGGCGGTGCATCGGGCCGTGAGCATCCGGCCCGCGGCGGCCATGCAGCCCGAGCCGCCGGCCGTCTATTCACTGTCGTGGCCCGAACGGCTCGGCCTTGCGACCTCGCTTGCGGTCACGACCCGCATGATGCTCAGGCACCTCGAGCGCCGGCCGCTGGCCGGCGGCCTGACGGTCCTCGGGCTCGCGCTCGGCACGGCCGTGATGGTGCTCGGCATGTTCGTCGGCGATGCGGTCGAAGACCTGGCCGCCTTCCAGTTCACGCAGGTGCAGCGGTTCGATCGTTCGGTGACGCTCCTCGAGCCCGCCGGACGCGAGGTGGTCGCAGCCTTCCGCCGCCTGCCGGGCGTGGTGGCCGTGGAGCCCTTCCGCGCGGTGATGACGACGATGCGGCACGGAGCCCATGAGCGTCGGCAGGAGGTGCTCGCGGTCGCCGAGGGGGCGGAGCTCCTGCGGATCGTCGACCGCCGCGGGCTGGTCCACGAGCCGCGGCGCGACGGCCTGCTGCTGAGCGCACGGCTCGCCGAACTGCTCGGCGTGCGGCCGGGGGAGACTATCGAGGTCGACCTGCTCGAGGGGCGGCGGCCGCGGGCCCGGCTCGTGGTGGCGGGCACGGTGGCCGACATGGTCGGCACGTCGGCCTGGATCCATGCCGACACGCTCGCGTCGCTGCTCGCCGAAGGCCCGGCCGTGTCGGGCGTGCTGCTCGCGGTCGACGCCGCCCAGGCCGACGCGCTCGACCGCCGGCTGGCCGACAGCCCGAGCGTGGCGGGGTTCG
>JBJTSM010000771.1:0-5479 GCA_046076685.1 Planctomycetia bacterium
CCACGGTTCGGGACTGTCCACGGCCCGTCCCTCGCCGGCGGTTCGGGCTTCGATGGAAGCTGCATGCGTCGGTCGTCCATCCCGCCGCCCACCATCACCGCCGGGGAATCTTGCCGGCGTTCTCCAGCCATGCGATCACCCGGTCGGCCAGCTGGTCCGCGGGCGTGGCGGCGGAGTCGACGACCAGTTCCGGGGCGAGCGGCTCCTCGTACGGATCGTCGATCCCGGTGAAGCCCTTGATCTCGCCCGCCCGGGCCTTCCTGTAGAGCCCCTTGGGATCCCGGCCTTCGCAGACCTCGAGCGGCGCCCGCACGTGGATCTCGACGAAGTCGCCCGGCGCCAGCATCGCCCGCACGGCGTCACGGTCGCGGCGATACGGGCTGATGAAGGCCGTCAGCGCGACGATCCCCGCCTGCGCGAAGAGTTCGGCCACAGCGCCGATCCGGCGGATATTCTCCTCCCGATCCTGGGCCGCAAACCCCAGGCCGAATCGGCGGGCGAACTCGTCGCCGTGCCGCTCCCGCAGCAGGGCCGGAGCGGCATTGAGGCCCAGCCGCACGTTGTCGCCGTCGAGCACGAAGCTCCGTACGCCGCGGCCGTGCAAACGGTGGTCGACGAGGTTGGCCAGCGTGCTCTTGCCGCAGCCCGAGAGCCCGGTGAACCAGAGCACGCAGCCCCGATGCCCGGCCGTCCGCTCGCGTTCGTCTCGGCTCACCGCATGGGCGTGCCAGCGCACGTCGACCGTCTCACCCATTCCGCCACCCTCCGTCGTCTGGTTGTTCGTCATCGGTCTGCTGGCATCGCTCCGAAAGTGGATCTCGCCGCGTTCATAAAAGCCCCCGGCGCAAGCCGGGGGATCGTCGTCCCCATAAAAGCCCCCGGCGCAAGCCGGGGGATCGTCGTCCCCATGAAAGCCCCCGGCGCAAGCCGGGGGATCGTCGTGCGGGTCGGATTACCCCGCTCGCGCTTCGGGCTTGCTTGGTGAGGGTTGGATGTCATTCCCAGCCACCCAGTTCCACCGTGCGTTGGAAACGCTGCGGCTCGTCACCCGGATTCTCGCCGCCCCGTTGGACGTCGACTTCGATCTTCTCGCCCGGCCCGTGGCGGCCCACGAGGTCGGTGAGCGACTCGAAGTTGGCGACCGGCTCGCCGTCGATGCGGAGGACGATGTCTCCCATCTGCAGGCCCGCCTTCGCGGCCGCCGAATCCTCCTGCACGTGCGTGATCACGCAGGGCCCGATCAGGCCCTGGCCGGCCACGCCGAGCTTCCCCCCCTTGCGGACGTCGATCTTCGTGTCGGGGAGTTTCTCCGCGAGCGCCTCGATCGCCGCATCGCCGGTGCCCGTGCCATAGAGCTGGAGCTGTTCGAGCCACCGCATCCGGCCGAGTACGGCCAGCCCCGCGTCGTCGAGCCGCACGCCATGCACGCCGACCTGCAGGACGCGGCGGAGCCGGACGAGCAGCCGCAGGTCTTCGGTCGTGCCCTTCCACCGGGCGTTCAGCAGCACGAGAAACCCACGCTGACCGC
Organism: Planctomycetia bacterium; assembly: GCA_046076685.1. Lineage (GTDB taxonomy): Bacteria > Planctomycetota > Planctomycetia > Pirellulales > UBA1268 > CAMCQY01. The sequence goes on from JBJTSM010000771.1 coordinate 1,529, forward strand.
TGTTCAGCATCCCTTCGGTGACGACCGCTCCGAGCGTTTCGAGCCTGGCGCGGGCCGCCTCGGCCACGCCCAGCATGTGGAAATCGAGGGTCGCCTCCGCCATGCCGGCGACGGCGTCGTCGGCTCCTTCCGCCAGGGATTCGAGCGTTCGCTCCGCGGCGGTGGCCAGGTCGGCATCCTCGCCAGCCAGCATCTCCCGCAGGATCTCGACGGCCCGGCTACTCACCTCCAGGTCTCCGCGGCGGATTGCCTCCCGCAAGGGCTCGATCGCCGGCCGGCCGGCCGCGGCCAGGCTTCGCGTCGCCGCCTCCCGCTGGGCGAACTGCTCCGAGGCCAGCTGCTCGATCAAGCCGCGGATCTCCGCGGGATCCGGTGCCGCAGACGGTTCCGCGGCTCCTGCCAGACCGCCGCACAGCCAGACGGCGCACATGGCCAGCCGCACCGGCACGGCATACCAGACCGCTTCGGCATGGCTGCGGGCTTGACGACAGGCTTGACTACACCAAGGGGCGAACATGAACCGAATATACCCCTTTTTCCGAAGCCCCCACCAACCCGAAATCCCCGAGATCGGCCCGGTTTTGGTCGCTCTTCCCGGGGTTACACTTGAGTCGTCAGACGCCTCTCGCCCGGTCTCCCGCCTCCGGTCCACCCAGCCATGTCCCTCGGAATCCCCACCGACCGCACGCCGCGGCCGCCGCTGCCGACCACACGGGCCGAGATGCTCGCCCGCGGCTGGGATGCGGTCGACGTCGTGTTCGTGAGCGGCGATGCCTATGTGGACCACCCCAGCTTCGCCAACGGCCTGTTGGCGCGGCTCCTCGAGGCGGCCGGCTTCCGCGTGGCGGTGCTCTCCCAGCCCGACTGGAACAGCTGCGAGCCGTGGCGGCAGTTCGGTCGGCCCCGCCTCTTCTTCGGGGTCTCGGCGGGCAACATGGATTCGATGATCAACCACTACACCGCCAATCGGAAGGTCCGCAACGACGACGCCTATTCGCCCGACGGCGCGATCGGCCGGCGGCCCGACCGGGCCACGCTCGCCTACTGCCAGCGATCGCGGGAGGCCTTCCCCGGCGTGCCGGTGGTGGCGGGGGGCGTGGAGGCCAGCCTCCGCCGGATCGCCCACTACGACTACTGGAGCGACGGCGTCCGCCGGTCGATCCTGCTCGACTCGAAGGCGGACCTGGTCGTCTTCGGGATGGGGGAGCGGACGGTGCTCGAGATCGCCCGCGGCCTCGCCGCCGGCCGGACGGTCAAGGACCTGCGCGGTCTGCGCGGCGTGGCCTACCGGCTCGGTGCGAGCGAGCCGCCGCCGGCCGGCTCCGACACGCTCGATCTGCCCGACTACGAAGCTGTGGTCGCCGACAAGCTCGCCTTCTGCGAGATGACGCGGATCGCCCACCTGGAGACCAATCCGCACAATGCGAAGCGGCTCGTCCAGCGGCATGGCCGCGAGGCGGTGGTGGTCAACCCGCCGGCCCTGCCGCTCGAACAGCACGAGATGGACGAGGTCTACGGGCTGCCGTTCACCCGCCGGCCCCATCCCTCCTATGGCGGCGCCCGCATCCCGGCCTTCGAGGTCGTGGAAACGAGCGTGCAGATCATGCGGGGCTGCTTCGGCGGCTGCACGTTCTGCTCGATCACGGCCCACGAGGGGAGGATCATCCAGAGCCGCTCGCAGGACTCGATCATCACCGAGATCAAACTGCTCGCCGCTCAGCCCGGCTTCAAGGGCACGGTCTCCGACATCGGCGGGCCGACCGCCAACATGTACCAGATGCGGTGCACGCGGCCCGAGGTGGAGGCGAAGTGCCGCCGGCTCTCCTGCGTGCACCCCACCGTCTGCAAGCTGCTGGGCACCGACCACGGGCCGCTCAAATCGGTGATGCGGGAGGCGCGGAGCGTCACGGGGGTGAAGCGGGTGCTCGTGGCCTCGGGCGTCCGCATGGACCTGGCCCGGAAAGATCCCGAGTATCTGCGGGAACTCGCCGAACACCATGTCGGCGGCCATCTGAAGGTCGCGCCCGAGCACGTCGACCCCGAAGTGCTCGACCTGATGAAGAAGCCGTCAGCCGACGACTTCGTCGAGTTCGACAAGGCGTTCAAGGCCGCCAGCCGCCGCGTGGGCAAGAAGCAGTACACGGTGCCCTACTTCATCGCCAGCCATCCCGGCAGCGGCGTGGAGGAGATGATCGAACTGGCCCTCTTTCTCAAGCGCAACAGCTACCAGCCCGACCAGGTGCAGGACTTCATTCCGAGCCCCTTCGACATCGCCGCCTGCATGTATCACACCGGGCTCGACCCGATGACGAAGAAGCCCGTGAAGGTGACGAAGGGCCTCCGCGATCGGCGGATGCAGCGGGCGCTCCTGCAGTTCTTCAAGCCGGAAAACTATTTCGAGGTGAGGCGGGCGCTCGAGCAGGCGGGCCGCCGCGACCTCATCGGCTCGGGCTGCGACTGCCTGATCCCGGAGCGGCCGCCGAAGGAGGCTCTCGACAGGAAGCGGAGCGAGGCGACGCGGGCGTTCACCGAATCGACCTCGGGCGACCACATCCGCGGCCGGAAATCATCCCGCGGCCGCAAGAGCGTGGGCTATCGCCCCAAGCGCGGCGGCACGTGATGCGTCTTCGCGCCACGCCCTTCAGCATCGGGACGAGGTTGCCGCTGACACCGCGGGGATCGCGCATCCCCGGGCTTGCGCCCGGGGCTTCTATGGGAACGGTCGCGCACCCGCCCATACAAGCCCGAAGCGCAAGCGCCGGGATACGGTTGCGCCACTTCAATCGCCGAGCCCGGCGTGAAGCCGGCGTCAGCCCGCCGTGTATTCCTTCAAAAAGCCCCTGAACTGCACCAGGTGCTCCTCTTCGTCGGCGAGGAGCCGGATGCAGAGATCCTGCGTCACGTAATCCTCCCCCTCGACGGCCTTGATGATCTTCTTGTACTGGGCACAGGCGGCCTCCTCGGCGGCGATCACCGACTTGATCACACCGACCACGTCGGTCGTCACCGAGACCGGCTGGATCTGCCGGCCGAGCACGAGATCCTTGGAGCCGGGCACGTGACCGCCGAGCTGCTTGATGCGGTTGGCCAGCTGCTGGGCGTGGGCGATCTCGCCCCCGACGTCGGCGCCGAGCGACTTCTTGATCTCCTCCGCCCGCACGCCGTCGAGGTTCACGCTGTTGGCGAGGTAGTTCATCACCGTCTCGAGTTCCATGCTGTAGCTCTCGAGCAAGAGGTCGATCGTCTGTTTGGTCGTGGTGCTCATGATGGTTCCTGCAGGGCTCGGGGGAGTGGATCGCGAAGAAGGGTCCTCGCGGACCGGGAAGTATACCCATCGCGCCCCTGGGCGTCGGTCGGGTTGTGTGTTCGCGCACCCAGTCGTATTCTGCGGGCATCGCCGTGCGAGCCAGACGCGGCCGGAGAGCGAGAATGTCGACCGAGCGGTCGACCGAGGCGGAGGAATGACGACTCCCGAACAGCCCGGCCCGGAGGCCACCGACCCCTACCAGACCCACGCGGGGCCGCAGCCCGCCGCAGGCGGGGCGAACGCCCCACGGTTTCACGTGCTCCGCCCGCATGCCACGGGCAACCTCGGCGAGGTTTTCGTGGCCCACGATGCGGAACTGCATCGGGAGGTGGCGCTCAAGCAGATCCAGTCGGGCCATGCGCATGATCCGGAGAGCCGACGGCGGTTTCTCGTCGAGGCGGAGATCACCGGCCGGCTCGAGCATCCCGGGATCGTGCCGGTCTACAGCCTCGGCACCCATGCCGACGGCCGTCCGTACTACGCGATGCGATTCATCCGCGGCAGCAGCCTGCTCGAGGCGATCGACGACCTGCACGCGGCCGTGCGCGGTGGCGCACTCGACGGCGAAGAACGGTCACTCCGGCTCCGCCGGCTGCTGCGAAGCTTCATCGTCGTCTGCCAGACGATCCACTACCCGCACTTCC
>JBJTSM010000772.1:0-7160 GCA_046076685.1 Planctomycetia bacterium
GCGTGGCGAGGGAACTCCGCCGCGGCGGCCGGTACGACGGCGTCGTGCTCGACCCGCCCTCCTGGGGTCACGGGCCGAAAAGGCAGGCGTTCGCCATCGACCGCGACCTCGTGCCGTTGCTCTCCGACCTGGAAAACCTCGTCGGCCCGGAGACCGGCCGCGGGCCGGAGGGGCCGGTGCTGCTCACCTGCCACTCGACCCGCTGGCATCACCGACGGCTCCGCGACACACTGGCAGCTGCGTTTCCCGCCGGACGCTACGATTCCGGACCGCTCACCTGCACCGACGCCACCGGTCGCATCCTCGCACTGGGCGACTTCGCCCGCCGCCACCCCGGCTGATTGTGCTGCCACCATGATCCCCCACGACACCATCACGAGCGCCGCCAATCCCCGGGTGCGTCAGGCGGCCCGACTGCGGGATGCGATCGCCCGCCGCGAGACGGGCCTGACCCTCGTCGACGGCCGCCGTGAACTGTCCCGTGCCATCGCGGCGGGCGTGGCCATCGAGGAGGTGTTCGTCGATGCCGACTCGGCCCATGCCCTCCTGGGCGACGGCATCGCCATCGATCCCGATGCCGGTTCGTCCGGCGCCTCCGGCCTGGCCGAGCTCGCGGCCCATGGCACCCGGCTCACGGCCCTGTCGCGGAAGGCCTTTGAACGGATCGCGTTCGGCGGCCGCAACGAGGGCGTCGTGGGTGTGGCGCGGTATCAGCCGCACGCACTCGGAGAGTTTGCCGTCGCGGTCGACCGGCCCGTGCTCGTCGTCGAGGGGGTGGAAAAGCCGGGCAACCTCGGCGCCATCCTGCGCACGGCCGATGCGGCCGGCCTCGCGGGCGTCGTCGTCTGCGACGGCCGCACCGATCCCGCCAACCCGGCCGCGATCCGGGCGAGCCTCGGCACCGTCTTCACCGTGCCGCTGGCGATGGGCTCGACCGCCGAAACGATCCGCTGGTGCCAGGCCCACGACCGCCGCGTCGTCGCCGCCATGCCCACGGGCACCACGCTCTGGCACGAGGCCCGGCTGGCCGGCCGCACGGCGATTCTCCTCGGCAGCGAGGCCCACGGGATCTCGCCCGCCTGGCAGCAGGCCGCCGCCGCCGGCACGATTCACATCGAGTCGGTCCGCCTCACGATGGCCGGAGTCGCCGACAGCCTCAACGTTTCGGCCACGACAGCCGTGCTGGCCTACGAGGCCGTGCGGCAGGGAACAACCACCGGGAGGACAAGCCAGCCATGACCGACGCGACCTCCGCTCCCGACGACATCTTCACAGCGCTCGCCGCCACGGTCGACGCCGACGGCACGGAGGCCATGTTCGAGACGCTGGCGGAATCACTCAAAGCCCGCGGCCGCTGGCACGCACTCTTCGACCTGCGGCTGCTCGAAGCCCGCCTCGCGCTCGGCCTGCCGGCCACCGGCGACCTCGGCGACGTGCCGGCGGCACTGCGTGACGAGCTCGACGAGCGTTCGCTCGCCGCCTGCCGCGAGGTGGGCTGGCCGCTCCTCGACGCGGGGCAGGTGGCCGCCGCCTGGATGTACCTGCGGGCCGCGGCCGCGCCGGCCGACATCACCGAGCGGCTCGCCCGGCTCGCCGCCGGGATCATGGCGAACGGAGACGTTGCCACCGACGAAGCTGCCGCCGAACGGCTCCAGGAGATCGTGCACGTGGCGCTCTGGGAGGGCATCGACCCGGCGCTCGGCATCGATCTGGTCATCCGCACGCAGGGCACCTGCAACTCGATCACCGCTTACGAGCAGGCGGTCTCGCGGCTGCCGGCGCGGAGGCAGGCGCCGGCCGCCGGCGTGCTCGTGCATCATCTCCACGGCGAGGTGAGCCGGGCGCTGGCTGCCGACCTGACCGCCCGTGGCGCGGCGGTGTTGGCCATCGACACCGCCGCCGCGTCGATGCTGCCCCTGCTCGACCTGCTCCGCGAGATGGGCGGGGCCGACGACGCCTCGATTCACGTCGACGTGTCGCATCTGCAGAGCGTGCTGCGGATCGCGCGGGTCTGCACCGAGCCCGAGATACTGCGCAAGGCCTGGGAGCTCGCCTGCTACGCCTGTCGGCTGCCTGCCGAGGTGGTCTACCCGGGAGAGCCGCCGTTCGAGGAGGTGGGAGAGGCGTCGCGGCTCTTCTTCGGTGCGCTCACAGGCCACGACGTGGAGCGGGCGATCGCGTTCTTCCGCCGCGCCGCCGTACTGGCCCGGATCGAGGAATCGGGCACGCTTCCGGCCGACACGCTCGTGCTCCTGCTCACGCGGCTGGGCCGGCCCGCCGAGGCATTGCACGCCGCGCTCGAACGCCCGGTCGATGGCCCGATGCCGAGCACGCTGCTGGCCAGCGGCATGCTGCCGTCGCTGGTGGAACTCGCGACGGCGGCGCAGGCGTGGGATGCGCTGCTCGCCGCCTGCCGGGAGCGGGGCGATGAGATCACCTACGCCGCGACGCTCGCGGCCCGCAGGCACGCTCACCAGAGCCGATAGACGGGCTCACGGCACTCGAGGCACGGGCCGCCGCTGCCGTTCCCGGCGTAGCCGACCTGTGCGGCCGTTTGAAAGCCGCGGCCGGGGGGCAGCTGCCACGGGGCCAGCATGTCGGGCCGCTCCCGCGCGCCGTTGCAGCCCCGCCACCGGTTGCAGGCATCGCACGGATCGGGCGTCCACGGCTCGTCGTGCTTGGCTCCGCAATACCGCGGGCCGCAGCCGGTGTCGCCATACGGCGTGCTCGCGCCCGCGGCACCGCCGCAGGGTCCGCAGGCACGGCAGGGGCCGCAGTCCTTCTTCAGGAGTTCAGAGGCCGCCGCGGGGTGGGAAAAAAATGTGATCCCACCCCCGACGAGCAACAGGATGCCGAGGCTGAATATGCTTTTCATAACGGTTGTTTCGGTCCGCCAACGACTGCGGCTTCCCTCGGCGCGGCGCCGCCGGCAGCCTTGGCCGCAGCCTGCCCAATTCGCCGCGTTGCCGGCAGGTTGCCAATCCGCCTCGGCGCAGGTCCTTTTGACTCGCGGCGCGTCTGGCCCTAATCTCCACTGCGAGCAGTTTCCCCGTTTTTCGGGTTTTCCCGGAGCATCCATCCATGGGCAGCAGCCGTCGTTCGACCGTGAAGCGTTCCCTGCGGCGTGGCTTTCAGCCACAGGTCGATCAGCTCGAGCCACGGCTCGCGCTGGCGGCCGCCCAGCCATACGGCACGTGGACGATCTCCGGCGACCGAAACCGCGCGAACCTCGACGACACGATCATCATCGACCGCAATCCCGCGAACACCGCCCAACTGCGGGCGACCGTGAACGGCGTCGTGGTGGGCACGATCCGTGAGGCACGGGTCAACACGATCCGTGTGTTCGGCGGCGCGGGCGACGACACGATCACGATCAACATCCCGGGCAACACCCGGATCCGAACGGTGCTCGACGGCGGCGCGGGCAACGACACGATCATCGGCGGCGAAGGCAACGACACCATCCGCGGCGGCCCCGGCAGAGACACGCTCGTCGGCGGCAGGGGCAACGACACGCTCCGCGGAGGCACGGGCGACGACTCGCTCGTGGGCGGCCAGGGCGACGACATCCTTCAGGGCGAGGCGGGCACCGACACGCTCCGTGGCGGTGCGGGGAGAAACACGCTCGACGGCGGCGCCGGCATCGACACCTTCTTCGGCACCCGCGGGGTCGACAGGGTGAGGCTCGCCACCGGCGAGCAGCTCATCGGCAACGAGAGCAGCAACCCGCTGCGGCTCTCCGATGATCTCGACGATCTCAAGACATGGTACGTCGACACGGCGCTCGCCCAGTGGGGCGGCCGGCTCGGCCAGGAGGCCTGGACCTGGCGGGCATGGCCGATGGCGCTCGCCGATGCGGGCGCCGCGAGCCTGTCGACCACCAACGCTCCCGCCACCACGGGCGACTTCTCGGGCACGAACAACCAGGTGGCAGGCGTCGACGAGGGAGACCTCGTGAAGACCGACGGCCAGCATCTCTTCGTGCTTGCGGGCGACGGCGTCGACATCGTCAACGCCTGGCCGGCGGACACGCTGAACGTCGTGAGCCATGTCACGACCCCGGGATGGGAGCGGGCGCTGTTCCTGCACGGCACCAGACTTACCGTGATCTCCCAGGAAAACAGCTGGGAGAAGGTCGCCGACGACGCGGCCCGCGGCTTTGATGCCGGCCTCGACTGGTGGAACCGTCATTGGCAGCCCCGCGTGACCGTCTCGGTGATCGACGTCTCGGCACCTGCCGAGCCCGCGATCCTCGAGACGACCCGCCTCGACGGCTGGCTCGTCGATGCCCGGGCGATCGACGGCCGCGTGCTCGTCGTCACGCAGGACAGCTTCGACATCCCCTCGCCCGGGATCATCACCATTCCACCCGTCGACCCTCTGCCGGTCGATCCGCCCGTGATCGACCCACCCCCGGTCGATCCGGGGGTCGTGGACGAGGTGCCGGCCGCCGGCACGATCGCGCTGCCCAACCGGATGTCGATCCTCGTCGGCTGCTTGCCCGCCCGCAACGACGGCACCCGCTACGTCTACGAGGACGAGGCTGCCTACCGCGCCCGCCTCGAAAAGGCCTGGGACTCCGCCACGTTCCCCCGGTACAGCGTCGCGGTGACGGCGGGCGGCAGCACGGACGGCGACCTCGCGACGGCGGGCCGCACCTATCTGCCGGTGAAGGCGACCGACAACAACCTGCTGTCGGTCACGTCGTTCGAGATCGACGACGACACCGCCGGCCCCGAGGCGACGACCACGGTCGCCGGCGTCTCCGGCAGCGTCTACGCCTCCACGTCGAACCTCTATGTCTCCGCCGCCCACTGGGGCAACTGGTGGGACGTGACCGACTCCGGCTCGACCACGAACATCTACCGGTTCGACCTCGCTGCGACCGACCTGCCCCTCACGGCGATGGGCGCCGTGCCGGGCCTGACGCTCAACCAGTTCTCGCTCGACGAGGATGCCGAGGGTCTTCTGCGGGTGGCGACGACGAGCGGCTTCGGCGACGCCGCCTCGAGCGGCGTCTATGTGCTCGCCGCGGCGGCGGGCAACCTGCAGACGATCGGCAGCGTGTCCGGGCTCGCGCCGGGCGAACGGATCTACTCCGTCCGCTTCATCGGCGACCGGGGCTACGTGAGCACCTTCCGCCAGATCGACCCGCTGTTCGTCATCGATCTGGCCAATCCGACCCGCCCCCGGGTCGTCGGAGAACTGAAGGTGCCCGGCTTCTCCTCGTATCTGCACCCGCTCGACGCCGATCACCTGCTGGGCATCGGCCGCGACGTCGATCCCGTCACGGGCCGCGTGCTCGGGCTGCAGCTGTCGATCTTCGACGTCAGCGATCCCGCCAGCCCGAAGCGCTCGGCCACCTACACGTTCGAGGGCGACGGGTGGGAGTCGTGGTCGGAGGCCCTCTGGGATCACCGTGCCCTGTCCTGGTTCGCCGCGCAGGGCATCCTCGCCCTCCCCGTGCAGCAGGGTGGCTGGTGGCAGGGAAGCAATGGGCTGGTGGTCTTCAAGGTCGACCCGGCCTCGCAGCAGGGCTTCACGAACCTGGGGCAGATCACCCACGACGGCCCGGTGCAGCGAAGCGTCCGCATCGGCGAGTATCTCTACTCGGTGTCGGCCGGCGAGGTGAAGGTGCACCGCCTCGCCGACCCGACCATCGAGGTGGGCGGCACGAAGCTGACGGCATCAGTCCCCGAGTTCTCCATCTAAGGGTAACCCGCGACCGCTGGAGCGAATCCGAATAGCTGTAGCAATGCCCCGGTAAACCACGAGAGATAGGCGAAGGGGTCGGCGAAAGCTCGAGGAGCAGGGCCTTCCGCCGTCGGAGCGGCGGACAAAGCCGGGGCCGCCGCGGCCCAGGCGACGAGACTTTTGCCGCCCCGAAGCCGGTGCCACACGAGGGGCAGATGTGCGCCGGCTGTCACGCCCCACCACGGGCGTGGTGGTACACCCGCAGGTATTCGCGGGCACTCGCGTCCCACGACCAATCCTGGAGCATCGCCCGCCGCACCAGTCCGTCCCAGAGCTCGCGGTCGGCGTGGGCATCGAGCGCCCGGGCGACCGCGCGCTCCAGCGCATGCGTGTCGTATGACTCGAACACGAATCCGCTGGCCGTGCCGTTGCGGAGGGTGTCGGGCGTGGTGTCGACCACGGTGTCGACCAGGCCGCCCGTGGCCCGTACGACCGGCACCGTGCCGTACCGCAGGGCGTAGAGCTGCGTGAGGCCGCACGGTTCGAAGCGGCTCGGCACGAGCATGATGTCGGCGGCGGCCTGCACCAGGTGGGCGAGCCCCTCGTCGAATCCGATCACCAGGTCGATCGTGCCCGGAAACGACGCCGCCACGCGGCGGAGCGCCTCCTCGACGTGGTGATGGCCCGTGCCGAGCACCACGAAATGGGCCCGCCCACCGCCGCCCATGCGGGCGAGCAGTTCGACGACCAGATCGATCCCCTTCTGATCGACGAGCCGGCCCACGAAGGCCACGAGCGGCCGCGGATCGGGTGCCGCATGCCCGAGTCGGGCGGCAAGCGCCACGCGGGCCGCATACTTGCCGTCGGCATGGTCGTGCTCGGAGTACGGACGGGGAATGTGGCGATCGGTCCGTGGATCCCAGACGCCCGTGTCGATGCCGTTGACGATGCCCGTGAGCCTGTCGCTCCGCGCGGCGAGCACGCCTTCCAGCCCACAGCCGCCCGGTGCCCCCTGGATCTCCCGCGCGTAGGTCGGGCTGACGGTGGTGATCCAATCGGCGAACACGAGCCCCGTCTTCAGCAGGTTGAGCTGGCCCCAGAACTCCATCTGCTGCCAGTTGAAGTATTTCCAGTCGAGGCCCGTGAGCAGCATGTCCCAGTGCCAGAAGAGACCCTGGTAGGCCATGTTGTGGATCGTCATCACGGTGCGGGCATGCCGCACCGCGGCGGCCTCGCCATACAGCAGCTTGTGGTAGAGCCAAAAATTAAGGTTTGGGCACGGGATAATGCCGATTTAGATGGGGCCGGCTGGCAAGGAGGAACCTGTCATCAGTTTGACATGGGGACCGGAGCGGCTTTGCCTTTGCCCGGCATAACACCCGCAATTAATGAAATCCTGCTCAATTATACCTACCCCACCAACAACGTTCCGCAGTTCTTCGATATCCGGGTACAGGCCTGGG
>JBJTSM010000773.1:0-2096 GCA_046076685.1 Planctomycetia bacterium
CAACGCCCATGATCGCCAACAGATTTTTGAGCATTGGCGGGAACGAGACCAGCAAAACCGCGACCTTAAGGAAGCCAGGGAACCACTCTCTTAGTCACACCCTTCCTATAAATATAGGTAAAAGCGATGTGTGACCCCCCTCATGGAAAAGCCTCCAAAACTGAATGAGCAAGCCATTTTGAGAGTAAAACTAGAACAATACTCTAGCTTTGCCGTTCCTATTTTTCTGTGGCATGGAGGATACAAGGTAAAACAGGGAAACCTTTAAGCTCCACCGCTTGTCGGATTAGATGTCCTCAATCCATTGATCAAGCTCTGTCCCAAATTTATCCCGTAGATTTTGCGGTTGATAGTTGCCAGTCTTCCACCGTTTTTTCACACTGATGTCCAAATCAGAGAAAGTCGTTGTCTCTGGAAATTGGCGGGTTTTGTAACCGAATGGAGAAGTTTCTAGGGTAAATGGCGTATCATACATCGGCTTAAGACCATATTCGATGTTGCTGGGATCTACGGATAAGCCAAGGGCGGCAACATGATTGAGCATCCATTCCAACGCCCGGTCTGATAAACCCTGTTCTTCTTCTACACCGCCGCCAACACTACCATGGCCGCCGGGAAACCAAACCTGAGAAAGTTGACCCGGTTGTGTAGATTCCATCGGAGTAAAGTAAAAGACCTTTCGATTCTCATCAATCGAAACCGCATGAAAAGCGTGTTCTACATCTGAATTGATTTTACTATCATAGAAACTATATCTCTCGTTAAACTTAGCGTCTAATTTAATCCCTGGAATCAAATCAGGTAAGCCAACGGAAGCGACGGTATCCCAACAACACAACGCTTTAATGGGAACGCGGTCTCCATAGTCATTACGAAAACGAACAGAATCATTTCCATTGGGCTGATTATCATGACTTTTATTGCGATAGAGTTCATAGGCGGTAGGAATCTTGCGAATAAATTGGCGATGGGGCAAACCTGAGTTGTAGATTAAACCAGCGAGACAGCGTACCGTATAAGCTCCTCGGCTGAAGCCAACCAAATAAATTTCATCCCCAGGGTCATAATTGAGACACAGAAACAGATAAACATTCTGGATTTTGCGATCAATTCCTAGTCCGAGACCACCGCTTCCTAGCTTGAGCAACTCATCAATAAGGGATTTTTCCGTCCCGATTTCCTTTGTTCCTAGTCCCCCATCATAGTAAACAATTTGTTGGACTCCATCCGCTCCCATCGGAAGAACAGCCTGAGCCATTTTGACAACATTGGTGGGGTAGTCTGTGTATAAATCTTGCCAGGTTCCATCACTACAAATAATCAGTCGTTTCATAGATATTGTCTCCTTTGGTTAGATTAGAATATGTTGAATAGTTTATTAACCTATTCATTGTGTCTTGGAAACCATGGAATAAACATGGATACCTGTTTTTGATATTCCTCATATTGACTCCCAAAGTCATTGACGAGCCTCTTTTCCTCCATTTTGACCACCACAGCCAACATAAACGTAAAAAGGGCACTAACCAAAACCAAAGCGTTAATGGAGTTAATGTATAGGGCAAGACCAAGATACATTAACAATGTTCCAAATAACATAGGGTTTCTTGTGTATTTATAAGGCCCAGAGACAACAAGATTCTTAGTTTTGGGACTAATTGCAATATTGCCAATTTCTAAAGGGCCACCTTTGCCCACAATATTTTGAATAATGATTGACCAGATGCCATAGATGAATCCAGTCCCCAGTAATATTATAGTAACAGTCCATCTGATAGTCTCGTTCTGGATAATCTCTATGGTGTAAAAAGAATCCAATAATGAAGTAATGGCATAAATCATGGAAGGGACTAAGACCATGACTAGGAAGCCACCAGCAAGATACCCTAAAATCATCCTCTTATTTTCATTCATATAGACCCCCTTAAACATTAAGAAAGTAACGTCGCCCGTTGAATGACTATCACCAATGATGTACTAAATGAACTGCTATATCGAGAATTTGCTAGGGGATAGCCACAACCTCTAACTAAACTCTAGTCTAGACCTCAAAAAACAAGCTTTACCATTAACCAATCGTTACAAATCCTGATTGG